>PKTO01000034.1 GCA_002869095.1 Clostridiales bacterium | reverse complement strand
GTGACAATAAGGATTCAACGCGTGAAATAAGTCCTTTGAAAAAGGCACCGGACGCATATTTGATAGATACCGACAAACTTGACATAAGACAGGTAGTAACTGTAATAATGACTCATCTAAATAGACCCGTTCCCGATGAATGGGAGGGCTTCTAAATGGATTTTGTGCATGTTGCCAAAATACTGGTTAAATTGCTGTTAGGGATTTTTTATAAAATAGACATAAAAGGATATGAAAACATACCTGATACAAGCAATGGGTACGTTTTATGCTCGAATCACTCGTGCTGGTTCGATCCTCTTCTTATTGGAAGCCATTATCCCGATACCCTTCATTTCATGGCAAAAAAAGAATTGTTCGAATCGCCCGTACTCGGCTATCTTGTTAAAAAACTCAAAGCTTTTCCTGTAGATCGGAAAGGCAATGACTTGAAAGCCATAAAAACGGCAGTGAAGATTCTAAAAGAAGGCAAAATTTTAGGCATTTTCCCTGAAGGCACGCGAAATCTTTCTGGAAAGCCAGATTCAAAAGCGGGAGTCGCAATTATTGCAATAAAGGCAAGAAAAAACGTTCTTCCTGTTGCCATATCATCCGACAAGCAGTACAGGATTTTTTCGAGAATCAACATTACCATAGGCGAAATCATCAATTTGGAAGAATATCATTGTGGCGGCAAAATCCCGAAAGAAACCTATCAGTCAATAAGCGATGATATAATGAAACACATATATGAATTGAAAGATACTGCTGTTAATTCAAAAAACGGATAAGGAACGGAGAAAATATGGAAATAATCATCTCGAAAAATTCCGGATTCTGTTTCGGAGTCAAGCGTGCAATGGATAAAACTCTTGAGTTGGCACATTCAAATAAGGAAAAAATTTATACATTCGGACCTCTTATCCACAACAATCAGGTGATTGATTATCTTGAGGGCCTTAACGTATTTTGCGCTTCCTCCATGAAAGAGGTTGGAGAAGGGCCCATTATTGTAAGATCCCATGGAATTCCTCTTGCTGATTATCAAAAGGCAATGGAACTGAATGTAGAAATAGTAGATGCAACTTGCCCATATGTCAGAAAGGTCCAGGAAATAGCCAAAGCCGAATTCGAAAAAGGACGGCAGGTCGTCATACTTGGAAACAGCGGCCATCCTGAAGTAATTGGAATCAACGGATGGTGCAATAACAGCGCAATTGTAATAAATGATGAATCAAACATTGATTCAATCTCAAATTATGATAAAATAAGCATAGTTGCGCAAACCACATTGAATATCGAGTTGTGGAATCGTCTAACCGGTATCATTAAAACCCTTGTTGTCGACGCAGAGCTATACAATACTATTTGTTCAGCTACAAGGGATAGGCAGAAGGCATGTGTGGAATTATCCCAAATAGCCGATGCGATGATTATAATCGGTGGATATCACAGTTCAAACACTCAAAAGCTGTTTGAGCTCAGCAAAAAATACTGTTCGCAAAGCCATCATATTGAAACGGCTGAACAGCTTGACCCAAAATGGATTGAAAATGCCGGAACAATTGGTATTTCGGCAGGAGCATCAACTCCTGATTGGGTCATTAACAATGTTGTCAAAAAAATTAAAATAAAGGTAGGTAGGCAAACTATGGAAAATGAAAACTTGATGAATGAGATGCTTGAGGAGATTGAAAAGT
This sequence comes from Clostridiales bacterium, assembly GCA_002869095.1. Lineage (GTDB taxonomy): Bacteria > Bacillota > Clostridia > Peptostreptococcales > BM714 > BM714. The sequence goes on along the minus strand of PKTO01000034.1, from coordinate 850 downwards.
CTCTGAGAGTACCGAGGAGGGGTGAGATACTAAAAGCTAAAGTTGTACAAATTTCAGATGATGAAGTTGTAGTCAATATCGGCTATAAATCTGATGGTATTATCCCGAAAAAAGAATTGACCTCTGAAGAGGGGGTTAATCTTAAAGATATACTAAATGAAGACGATGAAATCGAAGTCATGGTTATGAAATCAGACGACGGAGAAGGAAATGTTCTGCTCTCAAGAAAAAGAGTTGATGCCCTCAAGCAATGGGACGACCTGAAAGTCTTTATCGACGAAGGCAAACCCGTCACCGTATCTACAAAGGAAGTCGTAAAGGGTGGAATAATCGCCTATTTTGGCGATATAAGGGGATTCATTCCAGCTTCCCATCTCTCGCTCAACTATGTAAGCAACCTCAGTGCTTTTGTAAATGAGGAACTTGAAGTCAAAATCATCGAATTCAACAAGGAAAAAAGAAATGTTGTATTCTCCCACAAAGAAGTTCTCGAACAGGGAAGAAAGAAAGAACTCGAGTCCCTTTGGGCCGAACTGGAAGTCGGTCAAAAATTGCAAGGAAAAGTCAAGAGACTTGCCAAGTTCGGCGCTTTCGTCGATATCGGCGGAGTTGATGGACTGGTTCATATTTCAGAACTTTCCTGGGGACGCATCAAGAACCCCGGCGAACTTTTGAAAGTCGGCGACTACATAGAAGTCGTAATAATCGGACTGGACAAAGAAAACAATAAAATTTCTCTGAGCTTGAAACCAATTCTTCCCGACCCTTGGTCATTGGTAAATACAAAATACAACACCGGGGATGTAATTAACGGAAGAGTTGTAAACTTGACCGATTTCGGAGCATTTGT
>PKTO01000079.1 GCA_002869095.1 Clostridiales bacterium | reverse complement strand
CTCCAATATGGTTTTTATGGTTTTTTCAAACTGGTCCAAATGCTTTTTCAAATAATTTTGCCACCATTTGACCATCCACACGACATCGCTGAAATCGTCTGTATACTTGGTCCTGTTCAGTGACAATGCCCCGTCCATTATCCAATAGGAGTTGTCTGTTGCTCCAAAAACATCTTCATTATGCAGTTTGTATGTATCTGTTATTGAATCGACTATTTTCCCCATTTGAGCTCCGTTTATTGTTTTATTGTCCATAAAAAGCGCCAGGAACATCTGCATTCTTTAAATACAAAAATATGATAACCGAAATCAAGCGCCCTTGAAGGTGCCGTCAATCTATTTTCAGCCCACATTTTTCATTATAATTTAAATACCGACTCATGCAATTGATATAGAATTGTTTTATTGGAGGCAAACAATCATTGAATATTGCTATACTTAAACCGTCAATAGATTTGCTTTTATCGGATTTTTATAAAAATAAGCCCTGCGGTCCATTAAGGACTGCAGGGCTTTGGCTATTTGCTTATGAAACAACATTCAGAACTTTGCGCTTCAACCACCGCTAATCGATGAGGACGCTTCAGTCTGCATGCAAGTGATTTTATAAAACAATGTTTCTTTTTCATCTGCAAAAAAACAAAGCTCTGAAAAAACATATCTTTTTCATCTGCAAATGAATTATTCATCGGTTTATTTCAACAATGCTTTTTAGCTTCAGTTCTACTGGCGACTATATAGGCAATTGGAAAAGACGAGTTTAAGATTTCCGAATGCTCTATGCTGAATCCATTGCTTTCAATGAACTGCTTGTAGCTCTCGAAAGTCCACAAATTGTATGCGCGGAAGCCGGTGATTGCCATGATTTTTGACACCATTTCAGCCTTCTTTTTTTCTCCGTTGATAAATGTCGGAGCAATGAGCCTGCCTTGGATTTTGAGAACCCTTTTTATCTCCTCAATGGTTTTCTCCGGTTTGGGCATAATATGCAGAGTATTTGAAATTATAACGGTGTCGAATGTTTCAGGCTCAAAGTCCATGCATGTTGCATCCTGAATTGAAAAAACAACGTTTCTTATATCTTGTTTTAAAGCCTTTCTCTTTGCTTTTTCTATCATTCCAGCCGAAAAATCAACTGCGCTTATCCTTTCTGCCGAATCACTCAGTCCCAAAGCGATGTCGCCTGTTCCCGTCGCAATCTCAAGGATCTCAGAATCGGGTTTTGTGTTTGCTTTGATTTTATCGATTATTTTACCATACGCCTTGTTGTCTTTTTTCATAACAATATCATATACAAATGAAAACCTGTCCCAAATATTGGCTTCATCCCTCAATTTGACCCCCCCTATATCTATCCATTGTTCATTACTGAAATGTATAAAGCACAAAATTGTTGTCCCCGGCGATGCTACCTGTCGAACAATCCTCCACCCTTCTTGGTTTTGATTGCCTTGCTTCCGGCTCCTGCCTTATTTTCCTTTTTGTTTTTCTTGAAGCCCTGCTTCGAGCTTGGCTGCTTTTTTTCTTCTATCAGTTTTTTCATTTTTTCGATTGAATTTTCATCCATTTTGTTTTAACTCCTTTATTATATTTTTCCCCTGGCATTATTAAAACACATCACATAAAAACAAACTCCATATCGCCGCTTATTCTTCATTTGAATACAATTCAAACCATCATCGGAGATTATTGACCCTCAATATTTTTATTGCATTTAATACAATTATAATTCAAATACTGCCGTTACAGTGATTTGTTGCAAAATAAAGAGAAATCTTTCGATTTCTCAAATAAGCAGAATCATATTATAAATCCAATTCCAACATGATAGGCGTATGGTCTTGTCTTTCGCCTGAGTCTATCATCTGCGATTTGACAACTTTGCCGGCAAGCCTGTCGCTGACCAGCCAATAGTCGATCCTCCATCCCGAATTATTGATCTTGCTGGTTTTTATCCTTTGCGCCCACCAGGAGTACGCCCCTTCAACATCACCATTAATGTATCTGAAAGTATCTGTAAATCCTTTGCTTAACAGATTCGAAAAACCTTCGCGCTCCTCATCTGTAAAACCTGCAGACATGCGATTGTTTTGCGGATTGGCCAGGTCAATCTCTTTGTGGGCCACATTATAGTCGCCGGCTGCTATTACCGGCTTCACCGCATCAAGCCTTTGAAGATACTCGGCATACTTCTCATCCCAAGCTTGTCTTTGCTTCAATCTTCTCAAGCCGTCTCCCGCATTTGGGGTATAAACCTGACTGAGATAAAATTCCCCAAAATCCAAAGTTATGATTCTTACTTCAAGATCCATGGTATCCGGAGCCCCAATTTCAGGATAAAAAACCTCCGGAGAATACTTGTCCTTATATAAAAACATAGTCCCCGCATATCCCTTTCTGGCCTGTTCCTGAGAACTTCTCCAGCTATACGCATACCCTTCGAAATAGTCTGACAAGTGTTCCACATGCTTCTTGCTCGGCCCATTGGACGGCAATTTGGTTTCTTGCAATGCAATTACATCTGCATCCATCCGGATAATTGT
>PKTO01000325.1 GCA_002869095.1 Clostridiales bacterium | reverse complement strand
GGAAGGATGATTTTATGGGAGACAAAAAAATCATTGGATTCATACTTCTTGCTGTAGGCATAGTTAATTTGGCATCCAGGCAAGGGTGGATTTCAGGAGAATATTTTTTGGCTGGTCTCGGTGCGGTATTTCTCATTGCTTATTTTGTAAGGCGGAGGCCTATAGGATTCTTGATTCCTGCGTGCATTTTAATAATGTTGGGTTTCTATACAAATATGCTAAACGCGGGCAGGTTATTTTTAAAAGGCAATCTGGAAGGCGCGGCTTTTTTCTTTTTCATGGCAATCGCATTCTATATGATTTTTTTCATACACAATGCAAGAAAAGAAAGAAATGGCAAAAGGGCCGGCTGGGCGGCAGTAACAGGAACGGCCCTGGCTGCTTTTGGCGTATTTGTGTTTGCCGCAGGGCATTGGGACATAACGAAATGGCTTGGCATGGCAGACAGATATTGGCCTTTGCTATTGATTGCGGCAGGCCTGTATCTAGTTTTAACAAAGAAGCCCAAGCAATAAAGGGCTGAAATTTACGGGTCATATGATAGAATAGACCATAAAGCGAATATAAGGAGATCAAAACAATGGACATGAAGCAGAAGGGAATGGCAGCCAAGCATGCATCGCTTGAGTTGGCCGCTTTGGACGGCAATAGTAAAAACATCATATTGAAATCAATTGCGAAAGCTTTGCATGACAACATGGGTTCCATAATGGAATCCAATTCTATCGATTTGAGAAGAAGCGAAAAGGAAGGTTTGGCGGCGCCAATACTCAAGCGCCTGAAATTCCAGCAAGACAAGATTGAGGGCGTTGTAGACGGCATTGAAAGCCTTGTTGAACTGGAGGATCCTGTAGGCAAAACAACCTATTCCATGGAAATTGACCAAGGGCTTGAATTGTTCAGGGTCACATGCCCGATTGGAGTGGTCGGAGTCATTTTCGAGTCGAGGCCGGATGCGCTTGTTCAAATATCTTCACTTTGCCTTAAAAGCGGAAACTCTGTTCTTCTCAAGGGAGGCAGCGAGGCTTCTGAAACCAACCGAAAGCTTTTTGAAATAATTAGGGATGCCTCGGTCGGATGCGGCGCGCCGGAAGGCTGGATACAGCTTATGGAAACAAGGGGAGATGTAGCGGAAATGCTGGGCATGGACGATGAAATCGACTTGATTCTTCCAAGGGGTTCGAATGCATTCGTCAAATACATCATGGACAATTCAAACATACCTGTACTCGGACACTCGGACGGCATTTGCCATACATATGTCCATTCGGATGCAGACATGGATAAATCGCTCAAAGTCATCTATGATGCTAAAACCCAATATGTCGCAGCATGCAACGCAACTGAGACAATTCTTGTAAACCAAGCCGCCGCCGAGGAATTTCTTCCAGAGATAAAGAAGATTTTTGACGGCAAAGTGGAAATTTTCGGGTGCGGAAGAACCAGGGAATATATTGATGTAAAGAGTGCGGATGAGTCGAATTGGAAAACGGAATACCTTGACTACAAAGTATCTGTAAAAGTGGTCGAAAGCATTGAAGATGCCATAAAACACATAAACACCTACGGCTCAAGACACACGGAATGCATACTGACGGAAGACGAAAAAGCGGCCAAAAGGTTTATGGCTCTGGTCGATGCCGCAAGCACTTATTGGAATTGCTCCACCCGTTTTGCTGACGGCTTCAGATATGGTTTTGGAGCGGAAGTCGGCATAAGCACAAGCAAGATTCACGCCAGGGGACCGGTTGGCCTGGACGGGCTGACCATATATAAATATAAAATGCTCGGGAATGGACACATTGTGGAAGATTACGCAAGCAAGAAAAAGGTCTTCAAGCATAAAAGAATGGAAAAAGCATTCGAGTAACACACCAGGTACATTCGTTCGGAGAATGAACTATTGCATTCAGGGGGAAATTTGTGAAAGAAACTTTGGGGATTGTTGCACAGAACTATAAAAAAATAATATGGATGGCTGTTCCTATTGCCATGCAGAATCTGGTCACCACTTCTTTGAATTTGATAGACACATTGATGATTGGCCGATTGGGAGAAGAAAAAATTGCTGCCGTAGGAATAGCCAACCAGTATTTTTTCATTCTCATCCTTTTGCTTTTCGGAATAAACAGCGGAATTTCTATTTTCATCAGCCAATTTTGGGGCAGCAGGGAAACCGGAAAAATAAAAAGGACGCTGGGGCTTGGAATATTTTCGGGGATTGCGTTTTCGATGGTGTTTGCCATTGGAGGCATATTGTTCACGGAATCCATATTGGGGATTTTTACCAAGGATCCGGGTGTCATTAGAGAGGGAGCGGTTTACATGAGAATCGTTTCTTTTTCTCTTGCCATGGTTGCCGTCACTCTAAGTTACTCAATATCTTCAAGAAGCATCGGAAATCCCAAATTGCCTTTGACAATAAGCGCCGCATCTCTTGCAGTCAACACTATACTGAACCTGTTTCTGATTTTTGGAATAGGGCCTTTTCCGGCTTTGGGTGTCAAGGGGGCGGCGATTGCAACCTTGATTTCCAGATTTTTAGAAATG
>PKTO01000239.1 GCA_002869095.1 Clostridiales bacterium | reverse complement strand
TGCAACCCCTTCGAACAGCCACGCTATGACATATATGGAAATGGAGTTGACGATCCATCTGTTCGCGAATTTCGCCAATTCAAAAACCCCTTTCAGTTGACGGTTATTTCTCTGGTTGTTTTTTCTGAAACCGCTTTTTCTATAAGCTCTTCCGATTCAATGTGCTTTTCTGATTCGAGCATCCTGGACAATTTGGGTTTTGTAAGTGGCTTTTTCGGAAGAAAAACCGTACAGCAATCCTCAAATGGAAGTATCGATGTTTCGAACGTTCCGATCTTTTGGGCGATTTCCATGATATCCACCTTGTCGGAGGCTATGAGCGGCCTGATAACCGGCAATTGAACAGACTGGTTGGTTACGGATATGCTTTCAACCGTTTGGCTTGCAACCTGCCCCAGGCTTTCTCCTGTAATCAAAGCCTGGCAATTTCTTTCCATCGCAATTTTTTCCGCTATTCTCATCATGAAACGCCTTGAAAGTATTGTCATTTCCTCGGCCTTGCAGTTTTCGTTTATCGCCTTCTGTATGGGCAACAGATTGACGCTGTGAACAACAATGCTGTTTACGTACCTGCACAGATGCCTGGCCAGGTCCATAACTTTTTCCTCCGCCCTTTCGCTGGTGAACGGGTAACTGTGGAAATGGACAGCCTCGATTTCCAGTCCTCGCTTAGCCGTCATCCATCCCGCTACAGGGCTGTCAATGCCTCCGGACAAGAGGAGCATTGCGCGCCCGCCCGTTTTGTATGGAAGACCTCCCAAAGCGTATATCCTTCTGGTGAAGACCAGATTGTATGAACGTATCTCGACAAAGACCATCATGTCGGGATCATGGACATCAACTTCAAGCCCTTCGATGTTTTCTAGTATCAATCCTCCAAGAGACATGCACACCTCTGGTGATTTCATGGGAAATTTCTTATTGACCCTTTTCGTCTCTACCTTGAAGCTTTTTACGGGTGTTTCCTGGACATGCGCCCTTGCCGCCCTAAGCACGACATCCTCTATCTCTTCCATGCCCCCGTCGAACTTAAAAGCCGGTATTATGGAATATATGCCGAAAACCTCTTTCAGAAGCCCTATCAAGGATTCTTCCTCTTCAGGCCGGTAGCCTTCAATATAAACCCTCCCCTGGTCTCTTGAAACTACAGCCTTGTCGAAATCCCTTATTTTAAACTTTATGTTCTTTATAAGCTGGCTGATGAAGATGGATTTGTTCATTCCCTTGAGGCTTACCTCTCCGTAGTTTATTGCAATTATGTTCTCCATTTTGTCATCTGCCCTTTCCTTTTATTATTTTGCGTATCTCTTCCACATTTTTTTTAAGGCTGTCTATAAGAAATGCGATTTCATCAAGATTGTTCTCCCATGTAAAGCTTATTCTTACAGCGCCGCCTATATATTCTACCGGCACCCTTATGGCTTCAAGCACATGGCTGCTCCCCTTTTTTTTGGAGGAACAGGCAGAACCGGATGAAACAAAAATTCCGTCGTTTTCCAATGAATGCAGCAAAACCTCGGCGCGAACATCCTTGAAGCATACATTGACTATGTTAGGGGAATACCCCGGACCGTCAGATAGAATCATGCAATCGGTCAAATTCTTTTTAAGTCCTTCAATCAGACTGGCTTTATACAGTTCCATTTTGCGGCGGTTGGCGTCCTTTGACTCCATCATTTCTCTAACAGCAGCACCCATTCCCGCTATTGCAGGCACGTTTTCGGTTCCGCTCCTTATTCCCGACTCCTGATTCCCCCCATAAAGCAAAGGGCTTATTTTGATTCCTTTCCTCATATAAAGAAAACCTATACCCTTCGGGCCATGGAACTTGTGCCCGCTGCCTGAAAGCAAGTCTATTCCCATCCTTTTTACGTCTATTTCCATTTTGCCCAAAGCCTGCACGCAATCCACATGGAATGCAGTATTCGGGTTCAATGCCTTTACAGCCTTACCTGTCTCCATTATGGGCTGGACCGATCCTATTTCATTGTTTACCGCCATAACACTCACCAAAGCGGTATTGCCGTCGATGCTTTTTTTGACATCCTCGAGTTGCAAGAATCCTTTCGAATCCACCGGAACTATAACCTTCTCATAATCCCCTTCAAGATGGTCAAATAGATTCAGCACCGAAGGATGTTCAATCGATGTTGTGACTATTCTTCTTCCCAAACGGGTATTCCTCTCCAGGAAGCCTCTTATGCCCAAGTTGTTTGATTCGGTTCCACCGGATGTGAATATTATTTCAGACGCTTCCGCGTTTATTGATTCTGCTATGGACTTTCTTGCATCCCTGACTATCTTTTCCGCATCCATTCCTTTTCTATGCAGCGATGAAGGGTTTCCGTATATTGTCTCCATTGCAATGTTCATTGCTTTGATTGCACTCTTTGAAGGCCTAGTAGTAGCGCTGTTGTCCAGATATATTTCCATGATTTCCTCCTTTAAGCTCTAATAAATTATACACCATTGCGGCTTTAATTAAAATAAATGAATTTTTTGTCAATTCAGCTTGCAAATTTTGTCGAATATTGTTATAATTTATTCGTAGTTATCCCCCTGATAACTTCAAT
>PKTO01000238.1 GCA_002869095.1 Clostridiales bacterium | reverse complement strand
TGCCGTTGGGAGACTCGCTTCTTTACAAATTCGGCGTTTTTGCGCTGGCGGTTCTGTTTGCCCTGACCTATTCCTTTCTATATACAAGGCACCTTCTCGAGTCCTCGGACAAAAAACTGTCCCGTTCCAAAAGGGAAAACGAAAAGCTGATAGAAAACGCCCAGGTCCAGGACAGGATAATTGCGCTCACCCACGATCTCATGGATGTGCAGACCACGGAAAACGCCTTCGAAAAAATTCTCGAATACGCTATCAGTTCCATAAACCACGCCGTGGCAGGGAGCATAATGCTGGTAGGCGAAGACAACAAGCTTTCCTTCGCAGCCTCCAAAGGCTACAACGCCGAAGCCCTTTCTGCCATAAGGATGGACATCAAGGAAACCTTCCTCTGGCATAAGACCAACGGAAAAATCAAGGGTCCTGTAATAATAAACGATTCGCATGATTTCAGCCGTTCGATAGTAGACCCTGAAATTTTCCAAGCATTCGAAAAAACAATCGACCTCCACTTCGAAAGCACCATCAGCTCTCCCATTTTTATCGACGGAAAGCTCTACGGAATGATAAATGTCGACAGCACACGCAAGAACGCATTCGACGAGGATTCCCTCCATTTCATGAAGTATTTCACGACCCAGGCGGAGTTTGCCATAAAGAACCGAAACCGCATAGAACATTTTTACTACCTGTCCCGCTTCGACTCCCTCACAGACGTATACAACAGGCGCTATTTCAGGGACATTGTGAAAATGGACATACAAAAGTCGACCCGCTACCCGATCACATTCCTCATTGTGCTCTTCGACCTGAACGGACTTAAGCGCATAAACGACACTCACGGCCATCTGGCCGGAGACAGATGCCTTTCATATTTCGCAGGCGAGCTCAAGAAGCTTGTCCGCAAGCAGGACATACTTGCCCGCTACGGAGGTGACGAATTCATCGCATCCTTCTATCTTTGCGATTGGAAAGACCTGGTCGTCAGGATAGAGGAATTCCGCGAATATTTCAAAGACAATCCTTGCAAATTCGATGATGTCGAAATACCCTTGTCGTTCAGCTACGGAATTTCGGAATTCCCTCAAGACGGGGAAACATACTTGGACTTGATAAAAAAAGCCGACGAGCTCATGTATGCGGCAAAAAAAGAGTACAAGCAGCTCAGTTTTCTGAATGAAAATACCGGTTCGCCAGAATAGAGGCAATCCCCATTGCCGCAAAGAGGATTTCCATCGAAAACCTGTCGGCGACGAAGCCGAATAGGGGAGCAAGAACTATCATGAAGACCGACTTCAATTGACTGTCAACGGAAAGAGCCGTAGCTCTTTCCGTTTTTTTCATGAGGTCCCCCGACACGTCGACAAAAAGCGGCCTCCTTGCGTCCTTAAGCATGTACAGCAAAAAGAATACCGCTATGACCAGGAATTTTTGCCCTTTCCATACCGCAAAGGCGGCCACAAGGGCTCCAATCCCCATTATGTCGAAAAAAACGTCCATAAGGCGCTTTGAACCGGCAAATTTTTTCAGGCGGTAGACATTGCGGGACGCAAGGGCGCTGAAGATATAGAAAACACCGTATGTCGTGCCCAGATAAACCTTCAATGCGTCCTCGCTCCCGGAGCCCGACACGCCGATTGCAATCCCGCCCAGGAGGATGACTTCGAGTATGGGCTGTATGTAGTCCTTGATGGACTTGAATATACCATCGTAGAGCGAGGAGCTCAAAAGAATCTTTCTTAGGGCCCTGTTGCCGAATATGCTTTTCAGTCGGTCCAGGCTGCTTTTGTAAAAGCCCGAAAGGCTTATTTCGCTTTCCTTGCGCCCGTCGAGCCAGGCCGGATATGTGCTTATGAGAAAAAAGTCCAGCAGATAGGGAAGCACGCTGAAAAGGAATATCCACTTCATGGATGGAACGTTCAGAATGAGGGCGACCGAAAGGAATGCCGACACGGCAGAACCCATAAGCGAATACGACCTTGTCATTCCGTAGACATATGTCTTGTGGCCGAACCACCCCCTGCGCTCCAGATAGGAATATATCATGGCCTTGTGGGTTCCCGATCGGAAAGCCTCCCCCAGTCCGAAAAAAACCATGGCGAGGGCCAGTAGGGCAAAGCTCCTTCCCGCGAAAAAAAGCCCGAAGGAAACTATGTAGAATATGAAGCAGGCCATGAGCTCCTTCTTCTTTCCGTATGTGTCCGCAATTATGCCGGATGGCACCTCGAATATGTATGTAACTGCCTCCCTCACCGAATAGAGTATTCCTATCGAAAAAAGGTTCAGTTTCAGCGAAAGAAGAAATATAACAAGGTAGGGCTCAAAGAACCTGAGATTCTTGAGGAATCCGTACAGGCAGAATTTCCATATCATTTTATCTCTTTTTATGATTTTTTTATTTCCGCATTTATTGATTTCATTCCCTTTCCTTTCGGGCGATGCCGTTTATCCCGCCGCTACTTGCCTGAAGGCAGGTTTATGACAATTTTCGTCCATTTGTTTTTTTCGCTTTCCGCACGTATTTCCCCTCCGTGCGCCTCTACAATCGCTTTTGCAACAGAAAGCCCAATTCCATA
>PKTO01000084.1 GCA_002869095.1 Clostridiales bacterium | reverse complement strand
CTATTCCGTGGTTGAGAAAAGCCCCGATTAATATCCCGAGCAAAACCTTTTTCACAGGATATTTTGTTGCGAAGGCTATTGCCAATATTTGCGTCTTGTCTCCCATTTCAGCAATGAAAACAAGTATGAAGGCCTGCAGCATTTCATTGAACATTTTGTTTTCTCCATTTTTATTTTTATTTTCAACAGCTCATTGAAGATATTACGTGCAAAAGGGTAAAATCGGTTTCGACTAGTATCAATCCTTATTTCAATGAACAGTATACCACTCAATTCGTTTGGTTTCTATTTTATTGAACTAAAATGAACTCTAAGAATAAAAATACGCAAAGCAAAAGAGATTACTCCGTATCTGCTCTTATACTATGCCCCGTCTCTTCCACCCCTTGCTTCTGGCTATTGAATCCCTATTGCTTTCAGAGATTTTCACAAGTTTTTTGTCAAGCGTTCATACCTATTGTTCATTTAAAAAACCCGCCATTATTTTACATCCATATGCTTTAGGGTTATAATGAGGGTGCTAAATGTAAATATATGGATTGATTGCCGATTTTCCAAAGCCTGCCCATTGTAAGGCTTTGTCCATCTTATGCCAAAATATTGAGAGGATGCTTTCCATGAACAAAATGAAACCATATGCAAAGGCAGCAATGAAGCTGCTAAGCACATTCGCAATTCCAATAGCCCTTTTGTTCCTGGTCTATAAAACCGTCTTTGACATCCCTGTAAACTGGCGGTTTGCGATTTATTTTTTGCCGATTTTCAGCGCCGCATCTTCTCGCCATTATGTGCCAAGCGTCATTGAAACCGGGATCAAAGCTTCAGAAGATTTCATCGCCGGCTTTAAAAACAAGCTGGAATCGTCCCTCTGGGAAATAGTTAAAGAAAGCGAAGAAACCATAGTCTTAAGACCCAAATTCGACATTCTCTACAACCGCCTGTGGAGAGAACATGTTTCGGTCGACATGTCCGGAGGCAGAGTCCGTCTATTCGGAGCAAAAGCATACATAAAAAGGCTTAAAGCTCTAATCGACGGCAAGAGAACTCTGTGGGAGAGAATAGGCGTTCGAATCGCCGCATACATTGTCTTGATAATAATGCTGCTTGTTCCCGTCTTATTAGAATACGGTCTCGTAAACGATTTGAAAATAAGAATTGACGAATACAAAACAAGGAACGTCGCCATACTCGATCTTGAGGAAACAGGACTTCCCGGCAACACGGAAGGCAACATCAACAGCTATGGCGGGGCCGTTGAAAGCGAAGATTACTTCTTTTACATAAAGGAAAACCTCAAGCTGTGCCGTTCCGGCAAGGATTTCGAAAACGAGACCGCTTTGATCGACAAGCGCGGCGGCACAGGCATGAGCTATCTGAACACCGCCGGGGAATGGGTTTTCTTCACAAGCGGCAAGACCATGAACAGAATGAAAGACGACGGCAGCAGGCAGGAAACCATCTACAGCATGGGTTACCTGCTTGACGTCCATCTTTTGGACAACTGGATATATTTCATAAGCCATTCCGATCGCTTCAGATTGTACAAAATGGACATAAACGGCAAAAACCTTCACTCCATCAGCGACAAAGGAATAAGAGACTTCTCCATCTATGACGGCCGCATATATTTCAGCCATGAAAAAGACGGCCATGGAATGCTGGAAAGCATGGACATGGACGGAGGGGATGTGCGGTTGGTCGCCGATATACTGCCATTTGACTTTGTAAAGAAAGGCGATACGCTTTACTATACCGACTCGCGTGATTCCAATCTCTACAAATATCGGCTGGGAGAAGCTGGTTGTCCGGAAAAACTGGTGGACAGGGTTATATCGAAATTCATAGTATCAGGAGACCGGATCTACTATTCATTGAAAAGCGAAGATGTCGGATACCCGGGCAAGGGTCTTTACAGGATCGGCCTTGACGGAGGCCTGTCCGAAAAAATCACCGATGGGGATTGGGTAGAATCAATGAGCTCAATTGGTGATTGGCTATTGTTCCATTCCGGCGAAGGGCACGGATGGGGAACGCTTAAGCGAATTCCGGCAGGCGGAAGCACCATAATTGAAATGGACTGAAATTGCCGGCAACTGTCACTAAAAGCATGTCCATAAAAATCAATTGCAGGGATAATGCAAAATCTTAAACGTTTCCCAACCATTTCGAGCGCTATGCCATAAGGCTAAAAAAACAGCTTGAGAACATGCATAATGTCACAAGGAAAAATTGAAAACCGCATGGAATCCGATGTCAGCCAATATTATCAATTTAACAGAAGGAGATATTCATGAAGAGAATCATATCAATGGTAATAACTGTTTTTTTAATAACTGGATGCAGTGTTAGTGTTCCTGCTAATCCAATTGCACCAATCAAGATAATACAATCGGAATGCAATCTGGATGAAGCAGAGCAATTAATGCTGAAAGCATGGAAACCAGCCTATGACATGACGAAGGATTATGTAACCATGCCAAAAGTGAAAGTCAAATCTTTCAAAGAGTTTCTTTCATCTTATGATTTTTCCTATATCGATGAATATTTTGTTGAAGATACTTACTTTAGTTCAATGGCAAAGCATGGCAAAAACAACGAAATGGCTTTAGATGATGAAGGTTATATTATTTTTGATTCGGCTTATCATGGAACATATATTCCTACAATCTATGATGCGAGAGTAGATCTTATCGAAGCATACTATGAAGATATAATATATGATGACGAATATTCTCACCACAACGAGAAATTGCTCAAGGTTAAAGAAGCATCACCTGGTGATATAGAAGATACCCTATCCGGACGTTATGAAGGTACACTATCGGGACATTATAGGACCAGTGTCTTTAAAGAAAATGAGGACGGCAGATGGGTATTGGTAAATATTGAAGGCATATTGGGATACTCGGTTGGCGATTGACCTGTTCCATTTGTCTTCCGGCATTCTTGAATATGCCGTTTTTGCCATACTATCAACTGCAAGATGTTTCACCTCAATTGAATACTTTTCTGTTTAAACAAATTACAATTATAAATTCTTTCAAAAGAAGGCTATGGTTATATATGACACTAATACCACAGTGCCCCATAAGCCTTTCCGACAATTCAAAAAATCAGGAGGTTGGGTTCATGAAAATCAAATCATGGGGGAAATATTTTCTGACTGGCATCATTCTTTTGATTCTTATTTTAAGCGCAAGCAGCGTTTTTAGAATCATCTACGAAATTGAAGGCAGAACCTACCAGCCTCAAATATGGCAAAGGACGGCTGCCGCAATATTTTTTTATGGCGGGATCGGCGTGATTCTTGGAATAAACCACCTTGCAGCAGAGGTTAAAAAAAACGGCGTTTGGAAGGCCAACTGGCCAAAGCTGACAATGCTTGGCATACCGTCCCTTTTCTGTTCCTTCACTCTTGCAATCGGTTTATATGGAGGACAATTTTGGGGACGCATATTATATTTTCTCATGAACCAATTGACAAACAATTATTGGGACGCCTATTATTTATTCCCCCTTATTCTGGGTCATACAATAATAACCGGCTTCTACAAATATGACGCGGCCAATTCGGAATAAAACCAATAAATTAAAATAATGGCACCATCGAATCATTGGAAACATCGGGGTCAGTCCCCAATGGTTCTCAAGTTGAAACAATATAAAAACACAAAACACCATAATAAAAGCACTGGCTTCTTTTAAGCCAGTGCTTCAATGTCTCTATGCCGTTTTATTTTGCTTTGCTTTGGCATCATCAGAATTCTTTTTCACTTCCCATGCCTGGTAATCCTTTAGCAGGCGAAAAGCTCTTTTGGTCTTCTTATCCCGGTCCTTTTTATCGCTTTTGAGGATCTTTGACATTTGTATCAATTGGATTTCGAAATACTTGGGATTGCTAAGTTTGTTATTGCCGGCAGCCGATTTAGACTTTTTTTTGGATGCCGTCACGGCTTCCATGAACATGAGAAGCAATACACTGTTCTTCTTTTGCCTGGGAACTTGTTTTGCATATTCATAAGCCTGCTCGAAGAGTTTGTTCAAGTTTTTCTTTTTGTAATGGTATGCCGCTATCACTGCGCCAATGGCTGCAAGTGTCATTATTATAGCAATTATCATGTTGGTGTTTTCCATAAGCTTGCTCCTTTAGATTATTTACTGTTTATTATATAAGAAAAAATGGACTTTATAAAGTAAGACAGATAGAAATTCTTTTATTATTGTTATTTTGCCTTCCTTTACGGCAAGCTTAAGTGCATTAAATACTACTGTTATTCTATGTATACGTATTCAAATGTTTTTGATTCTCTTAAATCCCTTAGTTTCTCTACAAGAGATTCGCTCATGATATACTGTTTGGGTTTGATTTCTAATAAAATAATGTCATTGCTTTTAAATACACGACAATTTCCTTCTAATGATTCCATCAGTTGAAACATATACATGATTTCCCCAAGAGATCCAGTGCCATTGTATTCTTCAAGTTTCAAAATGCCGCCATAAATATCATTGATTATGTTTTCATCATCAACTATCATGTGACGTAATTCCTGCTCCTTGTATTCTATAAACAATTTATTTGAATCGAAAAATTGATAGTTTTTACTTGCATCATCATCAAAAGCAATGTCAAATCTCACAAGAGTGAAAAACAACCTATTGTTCCACAATACAATTGATAATACTAAAATTAGCAATATTGACAAAAAACCTATTATGATATTTTTCCTCATATTTACCCCTCCCAATTTCGAATCCCTTCCCATTTTTTATATTCTACAATATAAGGCAGTACCCCTCTTTCAATACGCTTTTTAACTATACTTCAAACAGATAGTTTTAATTCTGTATCTACAAAGTCTTTTCCAATTCCAAAACCCTGCATATCCGTTCAAAACAAAAACGGACTCGGCCAGAATTTCTTCAAATCATTCATCCGCCAAATATTCGACAATCATCGAGGAAAGTCTACAACGATTTGCAATGATTGCTTTTCAGCATTATAAGGATATTTTTACGCCCGTAAAAAAAGGTTTGCGATTTTATAAACCGCAAACCTTTTAAGAAATTCTATTCGATTGTTTCACTTTCCAGCGTAAGCTTTGTCTCTTCCAGTTCCATACTTGAAAGAAGAAGCCCGCTTTCGAGAATCATAATGATTTTTGTGTCTAACCTAGCTATCCCTTTTACATATCCGCTCTTGAAATCATTGTTCAACCTGGGCGGCTGGGCTATTTTATCGTCAGCTATGCTGGTGACTTCATCTACACGATCGACTATGAATCCGACCATGGTGTCCTTGACATCGACGACTATTATGCAGGTTCTTTCGTCGTATTCCACTTTTTCCCTGCCGAAACGCGTTCTTACATCGATTGTGGGAATTATTCTCCCTCTCAGATTAATAACTCCGTTTACATAATCGGGTTGCTCAGGCATGCATGTAATCTTCTGCATTCCGATTATCTCTATCACACTTGAAATATCGATTCCATAATACTCTTCCCCTAAAATGAAGGTTAAATACTGCTTCATGAATATCACCTCTTTTAAATTGTTTTTTAATACTTCCCGAAATTGTTGTCGTTAAGTGATATTTCAAATTCCGTTTCTATATCTATTGGCGCTTCAATCTTGGGAACCCTTTTCGCATTTGCTATTAGAGTTCTTCTCTCTGCTCCTTTAATCTTGAATTCTCCAATCATTCCCTTAAGCAACTGAGCCTGTCCCGCCATTTCTTCGCTGGCTGACGCGCTTTCTTCAGCTGTAGCGGTATTGCTTTGGGTCACTTGCGAAATCTGCTCAACCCCGGAGTTAATCTCGTTTACAGCGTCAGCTTGCTCGTTTGAAGCCTCGGCTATCATTCCAACTATTTCCACGGCGTTTGTCACGCCTTCTACGATTTTGACCAGCGCCCCTGCCGTTTCGTTGGCCATTTTGTAGCCTTCGTCGACCGACTTGATGGAATTGTCTATCAAATCTGTTGTCTCTTTTGCCGCGCTTGCGCTTCTGGCTGCAAGGTTCCTTACTTCTTCGGCCACAACTGCGAAGCCCTTGCCGTGCTCTCCTGCCCTGGCCGCCTCTACTGCCGCGTTAAGCGCGAGTATGTTGGTCTGGAAAGCTATGTCGTCTATGACTTTAATGATTTTAGCGATGTTCTCGGATGATTCTTTTATGTCGTTCATTGCCCTTAACATTTCGCTCATCTGTCCATTTCCGTTTTCGGCATCGGATCTAGCCTTGATGGACAGCTCATTGGCCTTGTTTGAATTTGTGGCATTATCTTTTGTCTGTTCCGCAACCTGAGTTACGCTTGCGCTTATCTCCTCGATGGAGCTTGCCTGCTCTGTTGAGCCCTGCGACAACATCTGGCTGGAAGAAGCGACTTGATCCGATGCGGCTTCCACCTGCTCAGCAGCATTGTTTATTTCTGAAAGAACGGAATTGAATTGCGCTACTATGTGGTTTATGGAATCCTTGAGCTTAATGAAGTCTCCAAGGTACTCTCTCTCTATTCCGCATGTGAAGTCTTTGTTCGCCATATCAGCTAAGTTGTCGGCAATTTCCTCGATATATCCATCTATATGTCCACCCATAGAGTTTAATGCCTCTTTAATTGCAGCGTGGTCTCCCTTGTAGTCGCCTTCAATTCTCGCTTTCATGTTACCTTTTGCCATTCCATCCAGTACGCCTGCCGCCTCGTTTATCGGCATAATCACCGCATCCAATATATTGTTTACACCCGAAACGATTCCGGCATATCCGCCCTTGAGTCCGGATGCATCCGCTCTGTACTCAAGATTCCCTTTGATCGATTCAACAGTGACTTTGTCTATTTCACCAAGCATTGAAAGCAATACAATAAGCACGCCGTTAAGTTTCTCGACCAATACGCCATAGTATCCCAAGTATTTATCAGCATCTGGAATAACTTCTCTTGCCTCTCCCGCTTCAAGTGCTGCAAGGAACTCTACGGCGACATCCAATGGATTCACTATTGCATCCAATGTGTCGTTTACTCCCTCGACAATGCTTTTATATCCGCCTTCGAACTTCGAAACGTCGCCTCTTACTTTAAGGTCTCCCTTGATTGCGGCTTCTGTAAGATTTGCCGATTCTGCAACAAGTAGCCTTAGTGATTCGATGATTTCATTCATCGACTGGCTTAAAATATCCTTGTCGGATTTTTGTTCGATGGCAATGTCCAAATCGCCCTTGGCGATTCTCTGCGCGATTTTAGCCTGTGCCTTGGTATTCTCAACCATTACGGCGAAGGATCCCATCAATTCCCCTATTTCATCTTTTGATTTCTGCATTATGTCAACATCGGTATCTCCAACCGCCAATTTATTGGATGCATTCTTTAAAAACACTAACGGCTTGCTGATAATGCTGCTGATAAACCAACCCAAGAGCAGAGCTAAGGCTATTGCTCCAGCAATAATCATATACATCGACCTTACGGCTTTATTTGAGATTTCTGTGTTTAGCGCAGCCTGATTGGCGGCCGATTCCTCTACCGTCACTTTAAGCTGTTCAATCCACGCTTGAACATCACCCGATGCAACCATCAACGGTTCGCCTGTTTGCATTCTGGCTATTACAACATCCATGTTCCCCTGACGAGCCTCTTCTGTAGCATCTCGCATCAAAGGCGTGAATTTTTCCCATGAAACAATGTATGCATCATATTCTTCTTGGACTTTCTCATCGATTATCAATCCTTCAAATTGTTCATTAAAGGCATCGATTTCGTCGAGTCTTGCATTTATTTCGCTGTACTGCTCCATTATTTCTTCCTGTGTTTCTGATACCAGCATCTGTCTGATGTTGGCGCGGAATTTTTGGTACGCTGTTGAAACATCTCCCATTATTCTTACAGGCACAGTCATGTTTTCATAAAGCACAGTGTCATTACTATCTACGGTCTTTATATTAGATATCCCTATATATCCTACGACCGAAGACATCGCCGCTACAATTATAAAACCAATAATGATTTTAACACTTATCTTTCTATTGTAAAACCAAGACATGTCATAACCTCCTAAATTTATGTATTACAAAAAATTAATAAAATTCCACAAGAAATCATTACTGGTATTATCGGCAAATGGCTAGTATTTTACAGGTCCTTTAGCTTTGTCCTCCTTTCTAATAGGCTTTCCTTTTTCATAGTTTCATATATTTTGCCTCTTTCACCAAATACCATGGGATTTCTTTGGAATCCGTTTAAATGCAACTTATTTTTATTATCGACAAATACTTGTCATTGTTTATATTAAACAAATACTATCTTTAAATTTTTTAGCTAGTGAGCTAGTGGAGGGTATTTTATAGTGGTTTAAAATTTTTCTATTGCCGATTTCATATTGATAACGCTATTCAAATCTATCTACAAAATCGCTTCCTCAGTCAACTTACAAATCCCCGACGCCAATCTTTCTTTGACCCAAAACCATTTGCTTCTAGCCATATAATCACTTCCAATTCGGGATATTTCCGGACCTTTTTAAGGAGCCCCGATAAAAATAATTGTTAAGCTTTCCTTTGTATAGTTCCCAAAATATCTAGATAGAATAGTCTTTAAGCCTGCATTTTGCTTTCATTGCCCCAAGTCAACAAGCAATTCATTCTCGACGCGTGTAAAACGAGAATCCAAAGGCCCTTGTTTTACAATTGATTCGGTTATTCTGAGCACAAGTATTTACCTGCTATATATAAAATCCTATGTTGCAAACACCTCAAACTGGTCACAAGCTTTTTCTCCCGTGACCTTTCTGTGCCCAAATCGAAAAAACAAGGCAAAATAAAAACACCGACAATCTGTTTAATGTCAGTGTTTACAATTTCAATATTTGGCACGCCCCCGCATACTATTGCTCTCTTTATTGGATGTATCTTTTTCTTCCTGTGTCTATCCGAATAGAGATTAATATAATAGGCTCAAGCAACAACCCTAAATCAACGAATCCGGGTTCCAGACCTAACCGTACCCGTTGATTGGCTTTTCCCCACCCAGATATTATTGCAGCAACGCTTTCAGTACTTCCTTTGAAAGCCATGTGCCATTTACCATTACACCTTCTATGTTTTCAAGTGCATCGATGCTTTCCATAGGATTTTCCCTGACCAGAACAAAATCCGCCCTCTTGCCTTTCTCAATAGTTCCGAAATTATTATTCCCGGTAATCTCATATATTACTTTCCCGGCATTTACCGTGGCAGTTTTTAGAGCTTCAAAAGGAGTCAGTCCATGCTCTATCAGTATTCTCAATTCCTCATGTGCAGAAAATCCCGGAACAATCCCCAGACCAAATGTTCCCGAGTCAGTTCCTAAGATTAATTCAATGTCATTTTCGTGAATATTCTTCAATATCCATTCATCCAGCCGCTTCTTATAAACGACAACATTCCCGTATCTGTCGAACATTTTTAGATGCTTGTCCTCTCCTTTTTTGAATTCGGAAATGTATCTTTCGGGCAGATATCTTGTGCCGCGGGCATTCAAGAAAGCTTCCTTGTCAAATAATTTCTCAGACACCACATCATCAAGTATCATCGTTGTAGCAACTTTCGTATTTGAAGTTTTCAACATATTCAATATGCGATCCAGTTCTTCCCCATACGTATCATCGAAATCAATGTTTTCATTTTTTCTGATATACGCATCGGTATTTTCAACAATATAAGGAATCCACTGGTTATCTTCAAGATTATTATCTCTTTCGAACTCCAGAAACTCATAAGCCAGCTCCTCAACATGAGCTATCTCATCCATTCCCGCATCTAAAAATCTTTCCAGCCCTGCTTCGAACGGAATGTGTCCGGTGCAATATATTCCAAGCTTCTTTGCCTCCTTGATTGAATCAATCATATCGTTTTGCGATAGATAGGAGTATATTTTGATGAAATCAAAACCTTTTTCTTGATTATCCATGACTCTTGCCTGCGGATTTTCCAGAGGGCTTGAAAACAAAATCTGTCCAGATGTCAAAATTCCAGGGCCAAGCCGCTTGTTTTCATCAATCATCTTTTTTATTTTCAACACATAATTCACATCTTCATCAACCCTGCCCATATCCCTGATTGTTGTAACACCTTTTGCCAAATATAAATTCAGAGGACAAACAGGCCATTCATCGGTATCCCATCCTTTATCCATATGCACATGCATATCGCAGAGTCCCGGCATCAGATAGTATCCCTTGCAGTCAATAACCTCTGCATTTTCGGCCATTCCCACTGCAGCCTTCTGAATGTCTGCAATAATATTATCTCTTATTGTCACATCCATATTCGCCAAAGTAATTTCATCCGTCATGGGGACAATATCCACATTCTTCAATACTATGGTTTTCCCTGTCTCAGTCGAACAACCACTAATGATCAAGCAGATAATAAATAACAATAAAAACAGAAATATAATTGGTTTACTCTTTTTCATATTTCCTCCTTTCAGTAATATAATACTTGTGAAAGTAAATATGTTTTTGAAAGTATAACACCAATTCATTATTTGTATTCCGCATATCGTTCCACTGAGGCAGAATCATTGGCTGAATCCCAACAACAAACAGCTTAAAAAGGCTATCCGACCCCCCCGGAACCTTTCTTTCACCTACATTCTGTATATCCAGTTCTTCAATGTTTATTCATATTGCACGCATAAAGGTTGACTTTTCCACAATGCTTGCACGCGCGATTTAGGAGCTATGAAATCCATATAAAAGTGCATCTACGCTATGTTTTTCAATCTTGCATGAAATTGATAGGTTATTCCCTTTTCTTATTGTGGCTATTATCACAGCAACCTTCATGAAGGGTTATAATTATTGCAAATAAAAAAGAGCAGATAATCTGCTCTTCAAACTTTATAAACCATCATTTTACCAGCTTTATAAAGGGTGAAATCTGTATGGCACGCCCTGAGGGACTCGAACCCCCGACGCCTAGATTCGAAGTCTAGCACTCTATCCACTGAGCTAAGGGCGCGCGTTTTGTTACCTTATCTATATTAGCATTAAAACCAAAAGGATTCAAGGTTTAAGATTCCTTGAACCGACAGGGCTTGCGGCATGTTTAAACGGCCGCAAGCCCTCTTGTCAGCTATAGTTAAGCCTCTTCTCCGTTGACAATCTCTTTGTAGCCCTCAGGGTCTGTGTCTCCCTCGGTGCTGAATATGAGGATTTCGCTGTTTTCGTCTATTCCCAGAAGATTCTTGTACTCGGCGTATGCGGGATCTGTGCAAAGAATGTAAAGAAGTCCAAGCCCGACGGCTCCCGATTCACCTGAAACGACTGCCGGATCATCTCCAAGCGGATGAGCCAGCGTCTTCATTCCGATTCGCGTGACATCGTCTCCGCATTTTGCCGCAAATGACGCAAAGTCCCTAAGCACCGGCCATGTGAATGGGTTCGGCTCCCCGCAGTTGAGACCCGCCATTATGGTCTTGGGAAAGCCCCCCACGTTGGTCGGCCCATCGTTTCCGCTCTTTATGGATTCGTATATGCAGGCCACTTGCCAAGGCTCGCAAACTGTAGTAATCGGCGGGTTTTTCTTGTAGTAGTGTGCAAAAAACCCGAGAACACCGCCTGCCATTGAACCTACCCCCGCCTGAAGGAACAGGTGGGACGGCTTTTCCACACCCAAGCTTTCAAGCTGTTTTGCAGCCTCAAATGCCATTGTCGAGTAGCCCTGGGTTATATAGTTGGGTATTTCTTCGTAGTCTTCGCTGCCAGTATCCTGGACGAAGTGGTATCCGTTCTTTTTGGCATAGTCCGCAGCGAAACGCACTGCGTCGTCATAGTTCATGTCTGTTATCTCAACTTTTGAATCGCCTATGCTGCGTATGGCTTCCGCCCTGCACTCCATCGATCCTACAGGCATGAAAATTTCGGCGCGGGCGCCCAGCTTCATTGCCGCCCAAGCGACTCCCCTTCCGTGGTTTCCGTCGGTGGCAGTCACATACACCGCCTTTGAAGGATCGTCTTCGTTTTCTGCGATTTTTGATATTGCATACGATCCCCCAAGAGCCTTGAATGCGTTCAGGCCGAACCGCTTGGACTCGTCCTTGACATAGATTCCCTTTACGCCAAGCTCTTTTGCAAGGTTTTTCAGGTTTGCCAGAGGCGTCTTCCTGTATTCGGGAAGCGTTTTGTGGAACTCTCTTGCCGGCGCCGTAGCCTCCACCGAAAGATATTCCGGAAGACACTTTTTCGAAAGTTTTCCTTCTATTATTGAGATTTTTTTCATTTTTCCCTCCCGTCCATTTGTGATTATGCTCCGCATAATCTGATTATATCCGAAAGAATTCTTTTTTCAAATTGCGCAATAAGAAACCGCGCGGATAATCCCTTCGCGGCAAACTGCAACACATTTTTATCGCATTAGAACAGACATTCCAATGCATATTCTATCAATTCGCTTGTTTCCTCGGTGTAATTCTTTTTCCTTTCTTTTGAGCGTTCTATAATTATGCCATTGATTATGTAATCAAAAAGACTTATAGATTTTGTAATCGATTCTCTCTTCTTATCGTCAGCCTTCAAAACCATCGAAATTTTGTTGTAGTAGTTGTAGAAAGGCATAAGCTCAAGGTCTTTTTTGAGTGCTGATCTTTTAGGGTCGAACATGAGTGTATATATTTCACTGTAATTTTCGGCAAAAGCTATTTTTTCCCATGCGCTTATCCTGCAAAAGGAACGTATACCGTTTTGCCCAAGTTCTCCCCTTCTATTTTCAACTTCGTCAAGTATTCGCCGATACAGTTTGCTAAAACCCATGAGAACAACTTCTTTTTCTATCGCAGCCATGTTCGGCACATAGTTGTAGAGGGTCATTGTTGATATGCCCAGATTCTTTGCAAGTTTCCTTGCCGATAGATTTTCTAGACCCTCGGCTTCAATTAAAGTAAAAGCTGTTTCTACAATCTGCCATTTGTCTTTTATAAGTCTGCTTCTACCCATATTAATTCATTCCCCAATTTATTATATTTCTATCTCAGAAATGATTTTATTCATCTTTAAAAAATCACACAAGCTGTCTATCCTTGTTTCCAAATTGGAACTGTTAAAGTTTTTTCCATCCCAAATATCCCCTTCAATATAGAAGTGGGGAACTCCGGTTTCTTTTTCAACCATGTTTACCATCAGCTTCTGATGGGCTCCCTGCCATCTGTCGAAGCTGAAAAGGCCAAACACCATGGCGTCCGGTTTATATCTTCGGATCTTTTGGCATATCATGTCCACTTCGTTCAATCCGTTTACGGCAAGTGGCATCTTAAGCCAATCCGTGGCAATCTGCTTATATGGATTATCTGCTTCTATATTTTCCATCTGCTTATCTGTCATGCTGAGTGTTGTGCTAAAAAACAAATCCACACCCTTGTCTTCGAACATCTTGGCAACCCACGGAACGCTGAACGGAACAAAATAGCATCCAACTTTGGGCCTCTTCTTACCTTCTTTCTCAATTTTACAAATGGATTCAAGATGCCCAATCATTTTGTCTAATGCCAGTTCGATGTGTTCAAGACCTGTACTGAACGGTATATGAATAGGTTGCGAAACAAGAGAGATTTCATTTCCGGTTATGTCGGCCCTTCCAACCATGGATACAAGACTGTTCAATCTGTCGATTTTTTTCATGAAGTTTTTTTCTTGTTTTATGGCTTGCCAAATATACTCGTCTTTTACATTGACTCCAATAATCTTTCCTATTTCAGCTATTCCGTCTTTTATAGAAGCCGCAACGTATTCCACCCGGTCTTCAATTTCATCGTCCTTTTCTCCAAAATGCGTATCGTGCGGCAAACGGGTAACTATATATTTCCAATTACTGTTGCAATTGGCTTCTATGAATTCGTCAGTTTTGGGAGCCTCATCGCAAGTATGCCCCCAGCTCCAAACCACATCCGGGTTGCGTATTACAGATTTGCAGTTGAGACCAATACGTGTCTTGTTGAGTCCGCAATGTTTGCATCCACAGCTTATTCCAGCATCATTTTCCGCCTGCCCTATGAATGGGTTTGTCATGAAAAGAACAGAAGAAAAAACTGTTGATATGATAAGATACGGATATCCCACATAAGCAGATTCGCCGGCCGCGTTTCTCACTGCATAGTAGCTGGTGGATATTGACGGAACTACTCCATATACTGATTTAATGGAATCCGGATTGTTCTCGTTAACACGAGTAAGATCCATAAGCTCCATCAAATAGGCCCTCAGCATGTCCTTGACGCCAGGGGTTTCCATTTTCCAGTATTTGGGCAGCATTTCATCCATTGCTTTTTTCAAATCCGAGTTTTTAATTCCAAACATCCTGGTCGTTTGCAGCCATTTGTCATTCAATTCCTTGCTTTCTTCGAAACCCAGATATTCAAGAAAGCTTATTTTAACATTTTTTTTCATATGCTCTCCACCTCTGTTGTTCAAGTCTCCTGTTATCCATTATATTTCATATGGCTTTTCAATGCAAAGAATTGGAAAAGATGCGGGCGCAACCCTAAAGTTGCGCCCGCTGATAAGGGGGGTATTTGACTATTTTATTTTTACCTGAGCCCCGAATATTACGGCTAGAATACCCAACGGGACAAGGAAAATTCCGGTTGTAGCCCAGCCCTGGCTTGCCAGGATGTTGCCGTAGACGGCAGGACCTATAAATCCTCCAAGATTTTGGAAGAATGCGAGAATGGCCATTGCTATTCCGGCAAGAGCAACACTTGGAACGGTTTCAGGAGCAGAAGCCATTATTATTGCCGGGAAACCCATAACCAGAAGTCCCCAAAGAACAAGCATGACTACCAGCATGGATTCCGGCACCAGTAATACTCCCGCCATTACGGGCGCAAACACCAGAAGACCGAAAAGCATAATCTTTTTCTTGGCCTTCATCTTGTCGGCTATGGTACCGTAGAGCGGGGCGCTGACCACCCCAAGAAGTGCCGGTATTGTAGCAAGCAGGCTGGCCTTTTGAGCCTCCATCTGGAATACCTTCTGCAGATATGTAGGCAGGTATGTGTTCGCATAAAAGAGTGTTGTCGCAAACATGAAGTATGCCAGCCCGATCATCCACAGGGACTTGCTTTTTAAAGCATCCTTCATCGAAGGCTGTCCGCTTTCTTCCCCCTCGCCAGCACCGTCAACCTCGGGCATTTTTGCAAAAAATTGGACTAACGCAATCATGACAGCCGATGCGGCAGCTATCAACCACCAGCTGGCTTTCCATGCGGAGCCCTTTGCAAGAGCCGGAGCAAGATTGAATATCAATACGGTTCCAACAGTCATGTACACGGAAAAAATGCCCATCGGCTTGCCGATTTCATCAGGGGAAAACAAAATTGATATGAATGCGGGGGCCGCAACGATTACAAGACCCATTCCCGCTCCTTCGATGAACCTTGTGAACAAAAGAATGCTGAATGAATTTGTCAAAGCTCCAAAAACGCTTCCGACCGCCACAAACAGGAGAGCCAGCAGAATCGTTTTATTTGGACTCAACTTTTGGCATATGTATCCTGCTGGAAGAGCCAACAAAAGGCCGGAAAGAGCAAACACGCTCATCATAAGGCCCGCCTTGGCTATGTCAACGTTCAGGAACTCCATTATTATTGGAAGTATTGTAACCGGCTTGTTTTGGGCCATTGCCACCACTGTGGCCGCAAGGGTCAAAAGTATGCTTGTGATCCAGGGATTAGAAGCTTTTTTATTTGTTGATTCGCTCATTATATCCACCTCGTAATAATTTAGTTTAATTAATTAGTTTTATGGATTTACTATTATTATTGCTTTTTCAACAAAATCTTTGAATGCAGGCGCAGCTGAAAACGCTGCGCCCTGCAAACAACTCTAAGACATTTCCTTTCGCATTTTAACAACCTGGCATACGCTCTCGATTCTTGTCCTGAGTGCTTCGGGACTGTAGTCCCTGTCTTCCCAGAAGTCGGACTCCATATAGAAGGTCGGAACACCTGTTGCGTCCTGGATTATCTTGGCGCACATCTTCTGGTGGGCTCCAAGCCATCTGTCGAAGTCGAAGAATCCCATG
>PKTO01000106.1 GCA_002869095.1 Clostridiales bacterium | reverse complement strand
GGCCTCTTGATATTCTCATTGGGTGTATACATGTACCTGAGCTGCGGTCTTGGAGCCGGCCCTCGGGACGGGCTCATGATTGCTCTAATGAATCTGACAGGCAAACGCGTCACAGTGATTAAAACAAGCATTGAAGTCACAGTCACAGTCTTGGGAATAATCATGGGCGGCCCGCTCGGAATAGGAACAATCATGGTTGCGCTGCTTGGGGGAAGAATTTTGGACTCGGTCTTCACTTTTTTCAAATATGATCCAAAAGAAAAAAGCCAGATGAATTTCATAGGGCTTTATAGATTCATCACCGAATAGAACGAAAGAAGGAATTTCCATCAAAACGGAAATTCCCTCTTTTTGTCAGACGGCTATTTGTAAACCACAGCTGTGCCTGAAGCCGTCACCATGAGCATATTGTTTGCCTGGCCCAAAACTTCATAGTCTATGTCAACCCCGACTATACCGTTGGCTCCCACCTGTCTCGCCCGCTTTTCCATCTCAAGCAGCGCATTCTCCCGTGCCTCTATAAGCTCGCCCTCATAAGACCCGGAACGGCCTCCAAAAAAATTGGTAAGTCCCGCCGCGAAATCCTTTACAAAGTCGACTCCGGAAACAACTTCGCCAAAAACAATACCCTTGTATTCAACAATGCTCTTGCCTTCTATGGAAGGCGTTGTAGTAGTGATCATTTTTCCCTCCTTGTATATATGTTTCGAATAGCACGAATCAAACCTTGAAAATCCATCCCTCGGGGGCTTCTGCGTCCCCCAGCTGTATTGCGCAAAGAGTCTCGTATAGCTTCTTAGTCACCGGTCCGACTTCCGTCGTGCTGTGGAAGACATGCATTTTACCCTTGTACTCTATTCCTCCGATAGGTGTTATGACAGCAGCCGTTCCGCATGCCCCGGCTTCCTTGAATTCATCAAGTTCATCGATGTAGACATCCCTTTCCTGGACTTCCATGCCCAAATAATCTTCGGCGATTTTAAGGAGTGAATACTTCGTTATGCTGGGCAAAATCGATTCCGAATAAGGGGTTACGAATTTATCATCCCGGGTAATTCCAAAAAAGTTTGCCGCGCCCACTTCCTCGATTTTTGTTCGGCTTGCCGGATCAAGATATATGCAATCGGCGAATCCGGCTTCAACTGCCATTTTATGGGGCAGCAGGCTTCCGCCATAGTTGCCTCCAACCTTTGCGGCTCCGGTGCCGTTTGGAGCGGCGCGGTCGTAGTCTGTCACATTGAAGTTGACAGGCGTCATGCCGCCCTTGAAATAAGGCCCTACGGGAGAGCAGAATACCACAAACAGATATTCATCCGCCGGCTTGACTCCCAAGACATCGCCTACGCCAATGACCAGAGGCCTCAAGTACAGTGTCGCACCCGTTCCATATGGAGGAACATATTTCTCGTTGGCTTTCGCCACCTGCCTGCATGCGTCTACGAATTTTTCCGTCGGGACCTCCGGCATAAGGATCCTTCTGCAAGTGTTCTGCATTCTGGCCGCATTCATGTCCGGCCTGAACAATTGTATGTCCCCGCTCTTTGTCCTGTATGCCTTCAGACCTTCAAAACACTGCTGCCCATAATGCAAAGCCGTTGATGATTCGCTTATGTGAAGCTTATTGTCCTCTATGAGCTTGCCTTCATCCCATTTACCGTTTTCCCATCTTGATATGTACCGGTAATCCGTCTTTTTGTATTCGAATGACAAGCTGCCCCAATCAATTTCAACTTTTGCGCTCAAGCAATCGTCTCCTTTCCATTATTCATCGTATTATTCCGTTAAAATTCAATAACATCCCCAACGCCGAACGGAATGCTCCCAAACGTTTCATAGAAGGCCGCAAGAGCCTCAAAGTCCGTGCAATGGCTTGTTGATATGTAGTCCGGACCGATATTCTTCAGATATTCAATCGTCTTCATTGTGCGTTCTCCATTTCCTTTCAGGTGGAACCCTCCAAGCACAGAGTGAATTTTTTCGACTCCAGTCACTTCCATTGCCCTCTCTACCATGTTGCATATTCCCGAATGGGCGCAACCCGAAAGCACAGTCAGCCCTTTTTGCGTAACCATTGCCAATCCGGTATCATCCATCACAAAATCATCTGTTCCGTCGGCCTTTGAAAATGGTGTATACTTCGATTCAAAGTCGGTTCTTCTGGGTATTTCGCCCAAATAAAAAACATTCTTTTCAATTTCCAGAGGCTCAACACTCATTTTTACCGACATCTTCGATGCGATTTCATCTTTGGAGAAAGGCAGTCCCAAAACTTTGTTTTTCCTGTACCTCTCCGAAAACGCCTCCGGATGGCAAATCAATTCGCCTCCCTTATCCCAAAATGCGAGACCCGTCCCATGGTCCCAATGCCCATGGCTTAACACGCACCTTTTTACGTCCTTCAAATCGACTCCCATGTTGACCGCATTCTTAAGATACAGATCCGAGCTCCCAAAATCGAAAAGAGTCTTGCCATTCCCGGTTTCCAAAAGCATGGACAAGCCCCACTCGGCCTGGAGCTTACCCTTCGCATGGTTGTCCACCAATACTGTGAGTTTCATTTAAAACCACCTCCTTTATTC
>PKTO01000305.1 GCA_002869095.1 Clostridiales bacterium | reverse complement strand
ATACAAGATACAAGACCCATAGTAATTGAAAGGTAAAACAGATGAACATAACAATAGTGGCAGTAGGAAAAATGAAAGAGAAATTCATGAGGGATGCTGCGGGGGAGTACACGAAAAGGCTTTCAAAGTACTGCAAGCTTTCCTTCGCCGAGGTTCCCGACAGAAAGGCGCCCGAGAACCTAAGTCTCAAAGAAGAGACCAAAATAAAGGATGATGAAGGCAGTGGCATATTGAAAAGAATCAAAGACGGCCAATATGTCATAGCGCTTGACATGAAGGGCAGGCAAATGACCTCGGAAGACCTTTCCAAAAAGATGGACAGCCTTGCGCTTTCCGGCAAAAGCGACTTGGCATTTGTTATAGGAGGTTCGCTTGGACTTTCGGCAGACGTTTTGCAAAGGGCCGATTTCAAGCTTTCATTCTCCAAAATGACCTTTCCCCACCAGCTCATGAAAGTGATACTGCTCGAGCAGATTTACAGGTCGTTCAGGATTTTAAAGAATGAACCTTACCACAAATAGAGTATGCAAAAAAACGCATATCAGCATGATACGGAGAGCCTTGCCACAGGCGAATTGTTTTTTAGTCAGAATATGTACCCAAGGATTCTCCAAATCAAAAAAGCCTGCTTCAATCACAATGGATTTGAGGTGGCTTTTATTTTTTTGAATTTGGCTTTATGTGCCATACTAAAGCAGAAAGATTGTTTTGGCAACTTTTCTTGTGTTGTGCGGTGTGAATT
This sequence comes from Clostridiales bacterium, assembly GCA_002869095.1. Classification (GTDB taxonomy): domain Bacteria; phylum Bacillota; class Clostridia; order Peptostreptococcales; family BM714; genus BM714. The sequence goes on along the minus strand of PKTO01000305.1, from coordinate 1,845 downwards.
GTTACAATTCTACTGTGGCAAGCTTAGACGAAATTTTATAAGACAGAAAAGCAAAAATGATAAAATTCGAAAACATTGCGACAAGTCGGATGAACTCAGAGCAGAATTGCGGATGGCATGGAGGAAAAAATGACTGAATTACTGGCACCGGCAGGAAACATGGAAGCATTGAAAGCCGCAATCTCTAATGGTTGTGATGCAATATACCTGGGAATGCAAAAGTTTGGCGCGCGTGCATACTCATCCAATTTTGATATGGAATCGCTGAAAGAGGCTGTCGGGTATGCTCACCTGAGGAATGTTAAAATCTATGTCACGATGAACACCATCGTTTTCGAAAACGAGATCCCGGATATGAAAGAGCAGATGGACGAATTGAATGAAATCGGGGTCGATGGGATAATAGTCCAGGACCTTGCCGCTTTCGATTATGTGGTCAAAAACTTTGTCGACATGGAAGCGCATTGTTCGACTCAAATGGGAATAGACGATCTGGACGGAACCCTGCTCTTCAAAGAGCTTGGAGCCAAAAGAGTTGTCATGTCCCGCGAGGTTGGGATTGAAAAGGTAAAAGAGATAAAAAGGGCAGCCAAGATGCCTTTGGAGATTTTTGTTCACGGAGCGCTATGCGTATCCTATTCAGGAAACTGCCTCATGTCAGGGCTAATCGGCTATAGGAGCGGAAACCGCGGAAGATGTGTCGGTTCATGCCGCAAGGAGTACGAGCTGATCGACAAGACAAGTGATGCATCCTTGGGGAAAAGCTATATTCTGTCCACCAAGGACCTGAACACAATCGACCATATCGATGAGCTGAAAGAGATCGACTCTTTGAAAATAGAAGGCAGAATGAAAGAGCCTGCATATGTCGCCAATGTAGTATCGAAATACCGCATGGCCCTGGACAATAAAATAACCCAAGAGGACAAGGAAAACCTGAAGAAAACATTCAACAGAACGTTTACCAAAGGATATTTGTTTGGCGAAGACAAGAAAGACATCACAAACATCTTGCGGCCCAACAACTTCGGCTATGAAATCGGAAAAATCAGCAGGATTGTAAGAGACATGTATGAAATAAGGCTCAGGCGCACTTTGAATCAGAACGACATAATCAGAATAAGCCACAACAATGAAGATGTTAATTTAAACGTTGTAAAACTGTACGATAAAGATGGTGATTTAATAAGCAAAGCGGACCATGTCTGCTACATCAAAATCAAAGAAAAGCTGTCCAAGGGCGACGTCGTATATATAACCAAGGATTATTTGTATTACAAGGAGTTGGAGGCATCACTTGAAAAAGAATTCAGGCGCTTCAACCTGGACATCAAGGTGTATGCATATCCGGATTCAAAGCTTGTGATAGATGCCAAAGGCTTGGGCTTCAATTATTTGTATGAAAGCGGGGAAACACTGGGCCAAGCAATCAATAATCCGACAACAAAAGACCAGGTGGCAAAGCAATTTTCGAGATTGAACGACACCATATTCCAACTCGGGCATGTGGATTTCGATGAATGCTATGCATTTATTCCGGCTAAACTGCTTAATGCTGCAAGAAGAGAAATTGTGCGGGGCCTATACGACTTGAAGATCAAGAGCAAGAGGAAAAGAACAAAGGCTTGTCAGCCAAAAGAAAAAATAAGCTTTGCCCCTAAAAACCCATACCTAACGGCCTCTGTCACGACCAAGGAGCAGTATGACGCCTGCGTGAGCTGCGGAATAGGGGAAATCTATTTTGAAAACGTAGTCAGAAGAAACCACAACGATTACAAGGAAAAAGAAGGACGGCTTCTTATAGGGGGATATGGAGGAATCCACCATTACAGGGAAACAAATCCT
>PKTO01000236.1 GCA_002869095.1 Clostridiales bacterium | reverse complement strand
GTTTACAGGCACAGCAAGGGCGAGGACGCTTTCATGGTGATAGAAGCCGATGACTGCTTCGATGAAGGAATAGAGGAAACTTTGCGAAGTCAAATAGAAGGCGTAAACGACGCCTATGCCATAGTTTTCATGGACGGGGAGGCATAGCAATGGATTATGGATTCGAAAATGGGAAAGAACTGCTCGACCTTTGCCGCACACGAAAAAAAAACATAGGGCAAATCATGGCGCTTAGAGAAATGGAAATCTCGGGAAAAACGATTGAAGCAGTCAGAAACACAATGAAAGAAAAACTGCAAATAATGAATGCCGCCGCAAAAAAAGGCCTGGACAGCGAAATGAAGTCTGTCGGTGGTCTCATAGGCGGGGAGGCCCGCAAGCTGAATGCTTGGAATGAAAAAAACACGACTTTATCGGGCAATACAATAAACGAGGCCGTAGCCAGGGCACTTTCTGTCATGGAGGTCAACGCTTCCATGGGACGGATAGTGGCCGCGCCAACTGCAGGCTCCTGCGGAATAATACCGGGGGTTGTGCTTACAGCAGGCGAAAGGCTTGGCTTGAAAGAGGATGAACTGGTTGAAGGCCTGTTCGCGGCATCTGCCATAGGCCTGATCGTAGTTCAGAATGCGACGGTTTCCGGGGCCGAGGGAGGCTGTCAGGCAGAGACCGGAACAGCCGCAGCCATGGCTTCCGCGGCGGCGGTCCAGATGGCGGGAGGCACTCCCGTCATGTCCCTCCACGCTGCCGCGATGGCATTCAAGAACGTGCTCGGCCTCATATGCGACCCCATAGCGGGACTGGTAGAAAGCCCCTGCCAGAAGCGAAACGCGCTTGGCGTAGCCAACGCCATGGTTTCGGCCGACATGGCGCTTGCCGGGATAGAAAGCGTGATACCATTCGACGAAGTGGTTGAGGCAATGTACAGGGTGGGCAAAGCCCTGCCCATAGCATTCAGGGAAACGGCAATGGGGGGACTTGCAACGACACCCACGGGGATAGCAATTTCAAAAAAGATTTATCCAGTTTAATAGAATGATTAGCGACAGGCAAGGACAGATTCCATAAGTTTGGAATCTGCCCTTTTTTGTATCAAAAGGAACTATGCCCATATCCAATATTCGATGCCAAGGCGGAAATACAAAACAGATTGTTTTATATTTATCAAAAATCCTTGAAAAGGGATTAAAAATGCATTAAAATATACAGTGTATATACACTGTATATTTTAATTTGTATAAATATCTGAAACATGAGGAGGGGAGTTTTTTATGGACTTGGAAAACATGAACATTGAGTTTGATGAGGAACTTGCAGGACTGATGGAAGAGAGAGGCATAAAGATAGAGGATGTAAAGCGTGCAATTGCAATGAGCGAAGAGGATGGAGACTATCTTTACGATGCCGATGGGGAAAGATACCTCGCAAAGAAGCGATTCGGAGAATTTACGGTTTACGCAGGATATGCAAAAGAAGCGGATACATATATTCTAAGCAGCGTATACGGACACAGGGTTCAGATGGAATCGGAGGCATAACAGCAATGGCGATATGGATGCAAATAGACGAATATTAGGATTGGAGGCATGAAAAATGGCATGGGTTTGCAATAAATGCGGAGTTGAAATGGAAGAGGCTGACGACATAGCAATCACCTACAATGGAATGGATTTGCCGGAAGCGGAAGGGCTCAGATGTCCGTCATGCGGAGCGGAATTTCTTGACGAAGAGCTTGTTGTCACCGAATTGAATGATGCGGAGCAAATGCTCGAAGCTAAATAGTGAGCATGAAAGGCGGCATCGGAAATGGAAAAGAAAGAATACGGCAACACCCTGATAGAGATATTTCAGGCTCGCCCCAATAGATTGGAATTGGCGCGACAAGGCCTTAGGCTCGGAGGAATAGAAAACATCGAGTACGCCAAGGTGCTTGAGGTTGGCTGCGGATTCGGCGAAGCGGCTCTTGAACTTTCTAATGAGTTTGGATGCAGATTTGTGGGTGTCGATTTGAATGAAAAGCATGTTGAGACAGCAAGAGGGAGAATGGCGGGAAGGACGGCGGGATCCGGCGAGGTCATTTACATGACTGGGGATGCGACGAATCTGGATTTGCCGGACGGTGAATTCGATTTCATATTGAGCGAGGCGGCATTCTCGCTTCTTGATGACAAGGAGAAAGCCGCAAGCGAATATTCGAGGGTCCTAAAGCCCGGGGGAAAGCTGGTTCTGAACGACTTTGCAATAAGAGGCGAAGTGGATAAAAAGTTGCAGAAGAAGATGCCTGTTCCATGCTTCAGAGGTATGGGGAATGATGACTTGTACGAGGAAATATTCAAAGCAAGCGGATTAAGGCGCATTCATTCCCGCGACTGCTCGAAGGAGCTGCTAAGGATGGCTATTCATCTTAGAAAGTCAAGCAAGGCGAAAAATTATTCGATGGACGCCATACTTAAAAAGACGCCGGCTGAAATGGGCTGTGGCGAGACTGCTGAAGAAGGCGATTTAAAGATGTTTTTTAAGACGGCGAGGATGGGATATACGCAGCTTATATTTGAGAAATAATACGCAGGGAGGTCCAATGATGGAAAAATATGATGTGATTTCGATAGGAGGAGGCTCCGGAGGATGTGCGGCGGCCATACGCTCAGCAGACCTGGGCAAAAAGTCTGTAATCATTGAAAAGAGAAATAAAGATGGCATAGGAGGCACATGCATCAACAGGGGATGCATTACGGCGAAGTCTCTTCTAAAATCTGCAGATACATACAGCTCAATGAAGAATTGCAAAAAATTTGGTGTGAGTGCCGAAAACGTAACCTTCGACTTGAAGGCGATAGTTAAAAAAAAGAATTCATTAGTAAAGAACATAAGGTTTGGACTCCAGAATTTTATTTTGAAGTCTCGCGGCATCGAAATCATTCAAGGCGAAGGCAGATGCATAGACAACCATATTGTAGAGGTTGAAACAAATGAAGGAACAATAAGGCTCTACGGAGAGTCCATAGTCCTTGCGGCAGGTTCGGAACCGGCAGAAATACCAGCCTTTAACATAGACCACAAGTCTATAGTGACAAGCGATGACATGTTGGAGTTGAAGGAGCTTCCAAAGTCGGCGCTTGTTGTAGGCGGAGGGGCCATAGGTATAGAATTTGCAGTATTCATGGCGTCGCTCGAAGTGGATGTGACTATGGTGGAAATGCTTCCAAACATAGCTGCAACGCTTAGGGATGAAGAAATGTCACTGATAGTTGAGCAGGTGCTCGAAAAGAAAGGAATAAGGGTAATCACAGGCACGGGAATCTCGAGTCTCGTGGCGGAAGGGGATGGTATTTCAGCCGAGCTGGACAGCGGAGACTGTATAAAAGCCGATATGGCTCTCATTTCAATAGGGAGAAAGCTCAACACCGATTCGCTTGGAATAGAAACCCTTGGGCTTGAAATGGAAAAGGGAAGAATCAAGGTTGACGGCCACATGAGGACTTCGGTCGGGAATGTATACGCAGTGGGAGATATAGTCAGGGGTCCGCAGCTTTCCCACAAGGCGCAGAGGGAGGGTGTTGTAGCTGCTGAAGCAATTGCCGGGATGGATACGGTAATGGACTATGATGTAGTGCCGTGGGCAATATTCTCAAAGCCTGAAATAGCCGCAGTAGGACTCTCGGTGTCCGAAGCCGGGGAGAGAGGAATCGAGACTATGGTTGGATTCCTGCCATTTCTTGCAAATGAGAAGGCAAACACAATGCAGGAGATTGAGGGAGGTGTGAAGATTGTGGCCGACAAGTCGGACAAGACAATAATCGGCGCCCAGATAGTGGGAGCCGAAGCATCCATACTTATCGGCGAATTGGCTCTTGCAGTCAAAAATAGAGTAAGCATGGAAGAACTTTCAAATACAATACATGCCCATCCAACGCTTTCGGAGTGCATAATGGAAGCCTCAAAAAACGGTTTGGGAAAAGCTTTTCACAGAAGTGCAAAACTCAACAAAAAAAGGAGGTAGAATCATGAGCAATTGGATCAAGGAACTGACCAATGTATCACGCAACAGGCCTACAGAGCTGAGAGAGGCAAAAGACGGCGGTGTGAAGATAGTCGAGCATACCGGAAACTTTGTTCCCGAGGAACTCATCTATGCGGCGGGGGCCAAGCCCTATCTCATGTGCAGGGGAGGAGAACCGGAGCCTCCGGAATCTCCGCTGGCATATCTTCTGCGTTTCATGAATCCGCTTGCAAGGTCTCTGGCAGGCTACAACATGCTTGGACTTGACCCTGTAACCCCATTCGCGGACATGATAGCTTTCCAGGAAACCGACTGTCAGGTCGGACGCGTTTCGGAGCTTATGGAGTACCAGAAGCTGCCTGTCTACAAGCTGGGTGTCCCTTCGGACTGGAAAAAGACACTTTCGCAGCAATACTACTACAGGGCGCTCGAAAAGTTCAAGACAAGCCTCGAGGAATTGACAGTAGAAAAAGTAACCGACGAAAAATTGCTCGACCAGATAAAATTGTCCAACCGGATCAACAAGGGTCTCGAAAAAATTAACGAGCTTCGAAAGGGAGACAATCCGCCTGTAACCGGATATGAATTCATGCGCCTGAACCACTGCACATTCCACATGGAGCCCGACAAGGCCGCAGAGAGCGTAGAGGCTGTATATGCAGAGGTGAAGAATGGCCAAGGGAGATACGTGCAGGGAGCCCCAAGAATACTTATCGCCGGCCATGCGGTGGCAATCGGAGACTATGCGGTAATAAGGATAGCCGAAGACAGCGGCGCAATGGTCGTATCCGAAATGATGGACGAGGGAATAAGACCCTTTAAATGGCAAATTTCCACTGAAGGAAATCTTGTCGAAAACATAGGAAAGAGAAACTACCTTACCAAATTCCCGCCAAACATATTCCAGCCGGCCTGGAAGGACCGTTTCGAGCATATGAAGAAACTGATCGAGGAATACAGGATCGACGGTGTCATATGGTACCAGCTTGCATTCGACGAAATCTACGACATGGAGGCCGCATGCCTGGCCAAATGGCTTGGAGAAATGGATGTTCCCTTCATGAAAATGGAGTCTTCCTACGAATACTCGAGAGAATCGATGGGACCGCTTGAAACAAGAATCGAAAGCTTCATTCATTCAATAAAATAAGGAGGGAGGATGGACATGAATAAGAATACATACAGGGAATTTCTGGAGTTTGTCGCCTTCGAGCCGGAGGAACTGGAAACGGCAACCGAGGAATGGATAAAAGCCTCACAAATTCTGGGACTTGCCGAAGAAGACATTCGCTACGCAATGGAGGAATACATTCCGGACAACTGGGACGTCAAATTTCTTGGAGTAAGGAAAATAGTCGGAGCCGTCATAAGGGAGGCAATAGACCTTACAAAAGCCAAAGACTATAAAAAGGACGGAGTAAAGGTGGTCTACGGAATCCTGCCCGCAATACTGTCAAACTACATGGCAATAAAAGTGAGCGGAGGGGACCGCGTATATGTTGGCTTCCCCGACATATTCCTGGCAAAGGTCCTAAACGCCTTTTTCCACAAGCTTGACCCCTTCCTCGAGAATGCCGAGCAGAACGGCATGTCTTACGGCTGCCGGCATTGCGCGCTTAACAAGACAAGGATTACGGCCAAGATGCAGGATGTAATCCCTTCCCCGGACATCATCTGGACATGGGGGCTCAACTGCGACGAGGGGCCAAAGACGGACGAGTTCATCAATTGCTACTTCGACGACGACTGGAATGTCGAAATCACAAGAATACCCCACGACACCTACTGGGGAGACTGCGACAGCGACAACGAGGAGCGCATAGACTATCTTGCAGACCAGCTCAACCACAGCGTAAGGGTTGTAGAAGAGACGGTAGGCTTCAAGGTCACGCCCGAATCGCTCAAGGCCGCGTCTACGGCCACAAGGCAGTATGCAATGAAAATAGCCCAGCTAAACAGCATGTGCATGAAGGCCGATCCCTTCCCAATAGGCGGAAATGTATTGTCCATACTGGGGTCTCCCCTTTCAATGCCTTACAACACAGGCCTCAAGCACATGGAAGGCGCGGTCGACATCCTTATCAAGGAAGTCAAGGCTGACATCAAGAACGGAGTTGGAATACTCGAGAAGGGTGCTCCAAGGGTTGGAGTTTACTTTACCCCCTACTGTGTTCCATGGGTCGACACCATATTCCGTGAAAACGGAGTGGCTCTCGGCTTCAGCCTGATTTCAGTAGTTACAAAGAAGGCCATGATGAAACCCATGAAGTACAAGGACGATCCCTATAGAATAGTCGCGGAGCAGTGGCTGAGGTCGGCTGCCGGGGGAAACATGGGCTATGAATTCGAAACCTGGGTTGACAAGGTCGAAACCTTCAAGCCCGATGCCATGCTGATGGGATTCTTCGACTTCGACCGATGGCTTGGAGCCCACCAGAAGATGGGAACCATGTACGTAGAGGAAAAGACAGGCGTTCCGCATTTTTACATGGAGGCGGATTTCTGGGAAGACAGGGACTACAGCGCCGAAGGCCTCAGAACAAGAATAGAAAGCATTTGCCAGGTGGCCAAGATGAACAAAAAAATGAAAGAAATGGGCAAATAGGAGGGCTAAAAATGATTGTGAACGGATTGGACAGAATACTTGTAAGTGTTGCCGACATGGACGAGAGCATAAGATTCTACAGGGACAAAATGGCAATGGAAGTGGTAGGTGAACAGACTTTGCCCGAGACAGTGCTCAGAGATCTGTGGAAGCTTCCAGAAGGGACGAAGGCAAGAGCCGTATTCCTGCAGAAGGGAGACAGGCCAACGCTTGTGGAGCTGGTTGAATTCACTCCAAAGTCGAAAGACTACATTCGACCCGACGGATCGGACAACTTCAATTACGGGCTCTACGACATAGGATTTCGTGTTGCGGACATGGACAGGTCATATGATATACTTAAAGGCGAGTATGACTTCATCAATCCTCCCAAGACATACAAGGCTCCATGGACGGATGTGACAGTAAAAGAAGTGGTTATGATTACTCCCGACAAGGTGCGCAACGCCTTCATGCAAAGCGGAACCGTGCCGGTAGAGGGAGACTTCGGACTTGTGACAACCAATGCGCATTTCACGGAGAATATTGAGGAGGCCAACAAGTTTTACAGCGATGTTCTCGGATACAAGATAGTCTTCGACAAGACAATGCCGGACGGACTGGTCAACAGCATATTGGGAATACCGGAAGGATGCTCTCCGAGAATTTCAATGGCATTCAAGCCGGGATCCAAGGCTCCCGTTCCCGAGTTCATAGACTGCGGGCTCAAGGGGACAAACGTAAACGAAACGTCGGGACCGACGGACATAGGAATGTTTTCGGTAGCTTATGAAGTAGAGAATATCGGCGAAGCCTTGGAAAAAGTAAAGAAAAATGGCAACAGGCTCTTGTCCGATCTTCTTGAGACAGAAGTTCCGACAGTAGGTAAAATAAGGACTGTGATGGTCGAAGGGCCGGACAAGGTTAAGCACGAACTGTATCAGAGAGTGTAGCCTGCAACAGGCGTGCCGGTCCTGGCTCAATACTTTGGCCGGCACGCTATATGAAAGAGGGATGGAATAAAAATGGCGAGAGAGAGAATTCTATTGAACAAAGAAATGATAGTTGAAAAGGCATGGGAACTCATCGATGCGGACGGGCCCGAGGCAATGTCGGCCAGAAAAATTTCCGCTGCCCTGAAGGTGTCTCCAATGATGCTTTACAGGCATGTCGAGAACATAGATGCAATAACAAAGGAAATAATGATAAAGGGCTTCACAATAATGAACAGGGATATAGATCGAAGGCTGCAGTAGATTGTAAAAGGTCCAGGCACAAGGAAAGCAGAGGACATATTTGAGATAATCGCCGATGAAGTCTTTGATTTTGCAATTGCCCACAAGGACATATACATACTTATGTTCAATGTCGACGGGACAAAATTCAGGGACGACCCGGACCTGCTCAAGCTTTACAGGGGTGTGGGCATCACCATGGAAGCGTTTTTCGGCAGTGAATTTGTCAAGAAGAACAAGATGGCAATATACGTGTTTGAGGTTTTTCTCAACGGCCTTATAGTAGAAAAGGTCCGAAACAGGGTTGACCTGGACAAAGAGGAATTCAAAGCATATGTAAGGTTCTGCATAGAGGGCCTCCTATGCCGATGAGAGGCATTTTGAAGATTGAAAAAAGACAAGGATAAAAAAGGACTGGGAGTGTAGAAATGAAGGAGAGGATTTTTGCAGGGGTGGACATAGGATCGACAACGTCAAAGGCATTGCTTATGGATGAAAAACGCGAGATTCTTTCTTTCGCTCTTCAATTCACAAGCTTCGACAGGGACGAGAGCGGCAGGCAGGTTCTCGAGAGCGCACTGCAAAAGGCGGGACTGGAAAGAGATTCGATAGACTACATTGTAGCAACGGGCTATGGAAGGCGGTCGTTTTCAGCGGCCGATGACGTGGTGCCCGAGATAGTATGCCATGGAAAAGGCACAGTGGAGCTGTATCCGGGAACGCGGACCATAATCGACATAGGCGGGCAGGACAGCAAGGTGATTGAGCTGGACCAAAACGGAATAATTACAAAATTTGAAATGAATGACAAGTGCGCCGCGGGAACCGGAAGGTTTTTCGAGGTTCTGACAAATCGCCTTCTGGGAGTGACGATGGAGGAGCTGGGACCCCTCTCGCTTGAATCCGAGAATCCTTGCGTAATAAGCAGCATGTGCACAATCTTTGCAGAGTCTGAAATAATATCCTTCCTTTCGGAGGGGATAAAGAAAGAGGACATTTCAATGGGCATGAATCTTTCGATAGCCAAAAGAATCATAGCCATGGGCAAAGCCGGAAGAGTGATGTTTGCCGAGCCGATAGTATTTTCAGGAGGAGTGGCCAACAATGTGGGTGTAAAGGCCGCCTTCGAGCAGCTGCTCAAAAAGAATGTTAACGCAATAAAAAACCCCCAAAACACAGGAGCGCTTGGGGCGGCGATTTGCGCGATGGAAAAATACAAGAGGAAAAAATAAATCGGGCAAGTCCTTAAAACGTGTGCCATGCACGGACAACTAGAGCTTTTCTGGCATATTAATGCATTAAGATACAAATTTCCCAATTGGGATTATTAATACATTTGCTTCATGTTTTAACATAAAAACATATTTTTGCAAGCATTACAAAGACCTGCAATCTAAGTTATTGCAGGTCTTTTTTAATCGCCTTCATTGTTCCTGTAACTGGGCGGAGAAAGATTTCTTATGTCGCAAAGATGTTGGTTTTCTGAGAATAATTTGCCTGCCAGCAGGGTACATTTATCTACAGAGGCATCGACAACTTCCGGACTGGTAGCAGGGAAAATACTGAGAAAAAGCTTGTATTCCATGATTTCGATTTTTTCGGTGGGGTAGTCGATGAGTCCGCTTTCTCTTTTCAGAATCATCGTCCTCAGGGCATTTATAGTTATGGACTGCATAAGGAGAAGATAGGAATCTTCGTGGTTGTGGCCGAAAAACGCATCTATTTTTTTTATCGTTTCAAGGCAGTTTTTGAGGGCCAATTCCTCAAAAATATCTTTTTTGAGACAGTCTATGTAGAAGCTCATATTCTCTTCCGTGCTTAAAAAATAACCGTGGAGCCGCATCATTGTTCCGTGGAAAATGTGGGGTTCCTTGTTGCGGTCCACATGATTGTCCGCTATTTTGTATATTTCATTAAACAGCGACTGCAAGATGTCGAGAGCCAGCTTGTTCTTGGACTTGAAATAATAGTGCATGAGACCCGAGTTTACTCCGACATTGTCGGCGATTTCCCTTACCGTTGTCTTGCTCAGTCCTTTTTCCACAAACAGCTCCTGGGCCGATTTATACAGTTTTTCTTTTGTCCGCATTCTGTCCATAGTCTTCTCCAGATTTTTTCCGACATAGGAAGTATAGCACAAAATAAGGCAAATGCCTAATTGCGGTATTGTTAAAAAACCAAGGACAATTGTGACAATAGTTTGACAATTACACATGACCAATATATACTGTAATTACACAAGTGTAATAAACTGTTTTCGAAAGGAGGAAAAATGCAGTACGATGTCATAGTAGTCGGTGGAGGTTCGGGAGGTTGCGCGGCGGCGATAAGGTGCACGGACTTGGGCATGAAGGTTGCGCTTATAGAGAAGCGAAGGAAGGGAGGAATAGGAGGCACATGCATAAATAGAGGATGCATACCCACCAAAGTCCTCATGAAAAGCATGAATGTTCTTGATGAAATAAGGGATTCGTCGAAATTCGGAATAGAGGTTGAAGGATACAAGGTCGACTTCAAGAAAATCATGGCAAAAAAAGACAAGATAATGAAGCAGATGGCTTTCGGACTCGGCGCTTTTGTTCTTAAGCCGAGGGGAATAGAAATAATTTATGGAGATGCCTTGCTGAAGGACAGAAATACGGTTGCTGTAAAAGATGGAGACGCTGATACTGAATACACAGGGAAATACATAGTCGTAGCTACCGGTTCGGAACCTCTTGAAATTCCGGTTTTCAAGATTGACAGAAAAAACGTGATAACGAGCGACGAGGCGCTCACACTCCAGGAAGTTCCTGAAACCATGCTCATAATTGGAGCCGGCCCCATAGGCATTGAGCTGGGGATGTTCTATTCTTCCATGGGCTGCGAAACAACGATTGTGGAAATGATGGATTGTGCCGCTCCTCTCCTTAAGGACGCGGAGCTCAGCGCCATAGTGGAAAAGGCGCTCAAGAAGAAAGGCATCAAGGTTCTTGTAGGAACAGGGGTAGAAGGCATAAGAGTCATCGAAGACGGAAAAGTCGAATCGTCGCTTTCAAACGGAGAAAAAACAGTCACGGAAAAAGTCCTCGTTTCAATCGGACGCAAGAAAAACACGGACAGCATAGGAATGGAAGCTGTCGGAATTGAGATGGAGAGAGGATTAATCTGTGTTGATGAAACGCTTAAGACCAACATCGATAACATATATGCCGTTGGCGACATAGTTTCAGGTCCTCAGCTTTCGCACAAGGCGCAGTTTGACGGGGCTGTGGTTGCTGAGAACATAAACGGCAACAGAATGGCTGTAGACTACAGGAGTATACCTTGGGCCATATTTTCGGAACCCGAGGTTGCAAAGGTGGGGCTTTCAAAAGCCGAGGCTCAGGCAGAGGGAATCAATGTGCTTGAGGGCACGCTCAAAATGGCCGCCAACGAAAAGGCGTCATGCATGCAAAGCACAGAGGGAATGATCAAGATTGCGGTAGACGCAGATACGCGAAAAATAATAGGATCTTCAATAGTAGCCCACGATGCAAGCACATTGATAGGCGAGATGGCCCTTGCGGTCAAGAACGGAATCACAATAGAAGAATTCAATTTGACTGTGCATGCCCATCCGACTCTCAACGAGGCTTTGTTCGAGGCAGGCAAGAGTGTTACTGGAAAGGGATATCACAAATAGGAAAGGGGAGAATGAATTGCAAATAGTTTTTGCAGAAGGGCTTAGCGATGTCATGAGCGATCGCGGCATAACCGAGGAGGATGTAAAAGCAACAATTGAATGCGCGGAAAGGGACAAGACCTTCATAAAGGACGGAAACAGAATTATAGGTAAATACAGGATGGAAAATATGACAGTATATGCAGCCTATGAAAAGGACGGGGACACATTCAAGGTCGATTCCGTCTACAGCCACAGGGTGCGTTTGACATCGGAACAGGAGTGATTCTATGGCCTACATATGCGGAAGAGACGGAGCGGAAATGGAAGAGGTTTACGATATTGGAATAAAGTACAACGAGATGGAACTGCCGGAGGCGGAGGGACTGAGGTGCCCGGAATGCGGAATGGAATTTCTGATGGAGGATCTTGTGACTGGAGAACTCAATGACGCTGAGGCAATGCTTGAGGCCAAATAGACGGGGAGTGGCGGAATGGAAGAGAATATTTTTGCGGGAGTTGATATAGGCTCGACCACATCTAAGGCAGTGCTTATAAATGACAGGCGCGAGATTCTGTCGTACGCAATTCAATTCACAAGCTTCAACAGGGACAAAAGCGGACAGGATGTTTTTGCAAAAGCTATGGAAAAAGCCGGAGTTGACAGAAAATCTGTCAAATACATTGTCGCCACGGGCTATGGAAGAAGATCCCTTCGAATTGCAGATGATGTCGTTCCGGAAATAGTCTGCCACGGGAAGGGAACTGTGGAGCTTTATCCCGGAACAAGAACAATAATCGACATAGGCGGACAGGACAGTAAAGTTATTGAGCTTGACCAGAACGGAATAATAACAAAATTCGAAATGAACGACAAATGCGCCGCCGGGACAGGCAGGTTTTTCGAGGTTTTGACGGAGCGTCTGCTTGGAGTTTCCATGGAAGAGCTCGGCCCTTTGTCGCTCGAATCCGAAAAGCCGTGCGTAATAAGCAGCATGTGCACCATTTTTGCGGAATCGGAAATAATATCATTCCTCTCCGAGGGGGTGAAGAAGGAAGACATTTCAATGGGAATGAACCTGTCGATAGCAAGAAGGATCATCGCAATGGGCAAGGCCGGCAGAATCATGTTTGCCGAACCGATTGTGTTTTCCGGGGGAGTGGCAAAGAATGTCGGAGTAAAGGCGGCCTTCGAGCAACTCCTGAAAAAGAAAGTCGATGCCATCGAGAATCCGCAGAACACAGGGGCGTTCGGTGCGGCAATCTACGCTCAAGGCAAGTACGAAAAAAACAAAGCCGATTGACAAAACTGAAAGAAATCCAATAAATATCAATAACGAAAAGGAGGCGCTGTATGCAAAACATCTTAAAGGAGTTGGAAGCCGGTTCCCTCGATCGACCCAAAAGATTGAAGGCGGCAAAGAAGGAAGGCAAGAAAATAATCGAGTACATAGGCAATTTCGTTCCGGAGGAAATGATTTATGCCGCAGGAGCCGAGCCTTATCTTATGTGCCGGGGAGGCGAGCCCGAGCCGCCAGATGCAGTGCTTGAGTACATGCTCAGGTTCATGAATCCCTATGCGAGAAGTCTTGCTGGCTATCACATGCTTGGGCTTGACCCCGTAACGCCTGTGGCGGATCTTATTGTTGCCCAGCAGTTGGACTGTCACATAGGCCGCATATCCGAAGTAATGGAGTACATGGAGTTGCCGATATACAAGGTTGGCGTGCCGCCCGATTGGAAAAAAGATTATACATTCGACTATTACCACAAGGCTCTTCTTAAGCTGAAAGACAAACTCGAAAAAGAAACGGGAAATGAAATAACAGAAGACAAGCTTTTAGAAGAGGTTAAAGCGAGCAATGCGATAAATGAGCGCCTCAGAAAAATCGATGCTCTTCGCGAAAATACCGAATGCCCTATCGGGGGAACGGATTTCATAAAGCTCAACCACTACTCGTTTTTCAATGATACGGAGTATATGGTTGAGGCATTGGACAAGCTGATTGAGAAACTTGAAACTGAAGAGCCCAAGTTTGCCAAAGGCACTCCAAGAATACTTTTTGCAGGACATATCGTTGCAGTTGGAGACTATGTGGTTCCGAGACTCATAGAGGAGAATGGAGGATTCATAGCAGCCGATTTCCTTGATGAGGGAATCAGATGGTACAACTGGGATGTTCCGGTTGAAGGAGACATAATCAAGAACATAGCTGAAACAAAATTTCTTGTCAAAACGCCCGTAACTCTTTTTCAGCCTGCCTGGAGAGAGCGAGTCGATTATGTTATGAAGCTTGTGGAAGAAAAGAAAATAGATGCGGTAGTCTGGTATCAGCTTGCCTTCGACGAGATATACGACATGGAATGCACAATTTTAGCCAAGAATTTGGGTGAAGCCGGAATTCCCTTCCTCAAGCTGGAGTCTTCATACGAGTATTCCAGAGAAGCAATGGGTCCGCTCAGGACAAGAATCGAGAGCTTCATCGAAGCTGTAAAGGAGGCGAAATAATGAACAGAGACGTATGCGTTGAATATTTGAAGTATCTTGCATTTACAGACGAGCAGATAGAGGAGTTCATGCCCAAATTCGAATATGCCATTCCTGTTCTCGGCTTGACGGAGCAAGATTTGAGATTTTCAATGGACGAATGGCTGCCGCAGAATTTCGACATGCAGTACGAAGGCGTCAAGAAGCTCATGGGAGCGACCCTTCGAGAAACAGTGGATATAGCATACACCACAGAGTACAAGAAACAGGGAGTCAAGATTGTTTACGGGATACTTCCCGCAATCCAAACAAACTATACTGCGATAAAGGAAGCGGGAGGCGACGGCGTTTTCGTTTCATTCGCCGACCACTGGCTGCTTTGCGGACTCCAGTACCTTTTCCACAAGGTCGACCCATGCCTCGAAAAAGCCGAAGAGGAAGGCATGACCTATGGATGCCGCCACTGCGCCCTCAACAAGACCAGAATAGGAGGCTACCGGAAGGGCATGATGGCCGCTCCAGATGTAATCTGGGCTTGGGGCTTCAACTGCGACGAGGGTCCCAAGACGGACGAGTACATCAATATGCTCTACGGCGAAGGTGAATGGCCTCATGTAATAAGCCGCTTGCCCCATGACACCCATTGGGGCGAAAAGGACGACGAGATGGTGGACAGGATTGAATTCCTTGCCAAGGAGCTTAAGGACGGGCAGCGAGAGATAGAAGAAATTATTGGAATCGAGGTCAAGCCTGAGCATATGCAGAGAGCTGTCGCGAATTGCCAGAGAAGAGCCTTCAAGGCAGGTAGTCTTGTTCAGCTGGTGTGCAAATCCAATCCTCAAGTTCTCGGAGCCAATGCTCTTACAATGTTCTGCAACATCTTCGCGCTCCCTATGAACGCGGGGCTTGAATATTTCGAGGATGCCGTAGATACAATGCTCAGGGAAGGAAGAAAGGCTATGAAGGAAGGCGTAGGAGTTATTGAAAAGGACGCGCCAAAGCTTGGATGCTATTTTGTTCCCTATGCAGTTCCTTGGATAGACCGCATATTCAGGGACAACGGAGTCGCCATGACATTCAGTACGGTGCTTACACCGAATAAAAAAATGATGCAGGCGCCGTCATTTGAGGAACCATTCATGGCTACTGCCGAGCAGTGGCTCAGAATGCCTATAGGACAAAACATGCGCTACGAGATAGACAGCATGATAGACAAGGCTAAGAGCAACAATGTGGATGGAATGGTGATGGGATTCTTCGACTTTGACAGATGGCTTGGAGCCCACCAGAAGATGTGTGCAAAGATAATCGAAAAAGAAACCGGCATACCGCATTTCTATATGGAGTCCGATTTCTGGGAGGACAGGGACTACAGTCCGCAGGCGCTTAAGACAAGAATAGAGAGCATCTGCCAGGTAATCAAGATGCGGCTTGAGCAATAATGACAAGATCACGGGACTCCGCATGAAGCGGAGTCCCGTCCTATGGTAAAGCATCAATTGCAGCTTCATACCCTTTGCACTATAATGAGCTGTAAATAGCAATAATGGAAAAACAATGACACTATCAACAAAAAGCGAGGAGTAGAATTGTGAACAGGCAAAAATTACTGGAAGTATTCGGGCAAAGACCTGGGCGACTTGAAACTCTCGAGAAACTGGTCAGGCAACTTGGTGGAAACGAAAGCTCTAATGTGCTTGAGGGAGGGTGCGGAACCGGAGAAGGTATTGCCCATCTCTGCAAAAACATTGGCTGCAAGGGCACTGGAATTGATTTCGATGCAATGGTATTGTCCAAGGCTGAAGAAAAAAACAACCACGAGAATTTGACATTCACAGAGGGTTCTGTGTATGGGATTGATTGTGAGGGGAATTCCTTTGATTTTGTCATTTCTGAAGCCGCTTTTTCACTTTTACCGAACAAGCAAAAGGCTGCCGATGAATTTTATAGGATACTGAAAAAAGGAGGAAGACTTCTGCTTAGAGACTTTGTATCAATAGAGCAAGTCAATGAGAAGGATCGTGATGACATAAGGCATATTCCCTGCTTCAACGGAATCGGAACAATTGAAGAATACGAAACTGTCTTCAGGAATGCGGGCTTTGAGATACAAATGAAAGAAATATCAACGAAGGAGATAATAAAGACTGCGCTTTATCTGAGCCGCGAATTCAAGGTAAAGCCTTCGGAAATCAGCCATCTTTTTGCAAGTATTATGAATGCGGGGGGAGAGATGGGAGACAGGGGCAAATGTTTTTTTGATGGAAACAGGATTGGGTTTGCTTT
>PKTO01000110.1 GCA_002869095.1 Clostridiales bacterium | reverse complement strand
GAGGCTGCGCTTGCGGGGTCGGACATTGCTACTGTTCCCTACGCCGTCTTTAGAAAAATGCTAAGCCATCCACTGACCGATGCGGGCAACAAGAAATTCAGGGAAGACTGGGAGAAGAGAAGCAAGTAGAAAGTAGAACGTGGAAAGTTAAAAGGAAAAGATTAAAGACAAAAGAATAAAGACAAAATATTAGGACTGCAGAATGTTGGTCAGTTGGTTAGTTGGAAAGAAAAACTCTAAAGGCAGTTGTCAGATATCAGATGTCAGTAAAAACTTAAAAGAAAGAAATAAAAGACAAAGACAAAAATCAATTCGGACTAAAAAGGGACATACCTTTTTTAGTCCATTTTCTATTTTGTGCAATTGACAATCATCCATAGCATAAGTATAATCACAGTAAGGAAACAAAGAAATAAAGAAACAAAGCGATTCGAAGGAGGAAAAACGATGTCAGAAAATATGAAAAACCGGGAAGTTGAAAAGATAAAGAAACGACGAATCCGCATTTCTTCAAAGAGACAAATAACCATACCGTCCAAATATTATGATGAAATGGGTTTAAATGGCGAGATTGATTGCATTTTTGCTAATAATATGCTGATACTGACACCTGTTGAAAAAGGGAATGATTCTTTCGCCGAAGAGATATTGGAGGACCTTATTGCACAAGGATATTCAGGGCAAAAATTATTGAGGGAATTCAAAAGGGTAAAGAAGCGAGTCAGGCCTGCTGTTGAAAAGCTGATTACAGCAGCCGATGAGTTGGCAAGAGAGGCCTCTGCGGGGTATATAGACAAAACCGATGAAATCTTCAATGACGATGAAGAGGAATAGTTGGATGTATCCAATAGTCTATTCTAGGCAGGCTGAAAAATATTTAAAAAAATCAAAGACAAAAAACTAAAACAGCATTTTAGGGATGCTATTGAAAAATTGAGAAAGAATCCCTATGATGGAAAAGCTAAAACAGGTGATTTGAGAGGAATACACTCGATTGACATCTATTATAATCGCACAAACTACGAATTGGCATATAGAATTTCAGAATTGGAAAGTGGAGATATAATTATTGTTATCATGGCGGGGACAAGAGAAAATTTTTATAAAGAATTGAAAAAATATTTATGACAATTGAAATTTTTCTGCAACAAAACCCCCGACTGAAATGCAATCGGGGGTTGGTTATTTTACTGCTCATTGACATCTGCTTTTTAATCTTTTGCTCTTACTGCCTACTGCAAGCTGCCAACTGCCAGCTTTTTTCAATATTCCATCTCCTCTATAGAATCGAATTGTCCTTCGTATTCTTCTCTGTCGATATTGAAGTAATCCGGGTTGAATTCTTTGACATATGCACCGGTTCTTTCGTTGATGTAGCCTGCTCCCCAGGTGGGGTCGACTACCAGCCATCTTCCGTTTATCTGGACTTCGGTCCAGGCATGCCCTGTGCCGTCGGGCAACTTGCCGGCCATTATTTTCACCGGGATTTCTAGATTCCTGAGCACGGATGCGAAAAGGAATGATATTTCGTCGCAGTCGCCTTTTTTGGATTCAAGCAGCTCCAGCGCGCTTTGTGGCTCGGCCCCGTTATTGCCCGGGAAATATATTATTTCAGAGGATATCCATTCCATCATCTCGAGGGCTTTTTCCGAATCCGTAAAAGCTTGAAGAGATATGTCGTCTGCCAGACTCTCTATCAGGGGGTCAGACGGATCCACATAGGTGCTCGGGACCAGATAGCGTATGGAGTCGAAGCTTGTGTTTATGACGCTGAACTGCATGATGTAGTCTATTATGTTTTCGTCGTTCGGAGGGGTGGCTATTACTATGTCGTGCTTGCCGAGCCCGAACGGAGTGTATATGGGCGTCTCGAATTCGTATGCGTCTATTGGAATCCTGGAAACCAGGGTCTTGTCGCCCTTGGAAACCTTGACCGTGAAATATTCCATCTCTTCGTATTCGTTGACATATCCCGTGAAGGGGAAGCTGTTCTCCACTTCCATGTTGGAATGGATCGGGCCGGTGAGGTTCATCCCCAGCTCGAAGAACTTGTCGTACTCTATGTAGTGCTCCTCCGAGAAGGAGACCGACAGGCTCTCGAGGCGCGTCGTGCCCATTATGTTTCTTATCACAGACAGGGTGTCCTCTTCGTTTGTCTTGGAATCGTAAGTGAAAGTTATCGTGTACCCCCGGTCTTCTCCAAGGAAGTAGAAAATAACTTGGTAGAGTTCGTATCCTTCGCCGTGAAGCGTGATGTATGCAACGTCCATGTCGAGATTGTTTACGCTCAGGGAGTCGGAACCGGTGAAGGTAAGGCCCGAACTCGTGTAAAGCTTGAGCAGTGCCTGCTTGTTTTCGGTTGAGAAACCTGCCAGGTCCATATCTTCGTCAAGCTCTTCGGTTTCTACGGCTATCTCCATGTTGGTGTCGAAACCTTGGAACTCCCAAATGTAGTCGTAAATCTCCGATTTGTCCCAAAAGGATGGAATCATGAAGCTGAGTCCATAGTACTTAAGGTCTATCTTGCGGTAGAAGACGCCGTCGAAATTTTCGTAGGAGTCCGCCTCTTCCGGATATGTTATGGTAACCGTGCGGCTTTCCGCGTCCCAGTCGACGT
>PKTO01000017.1 GCA_002869095.1 Clostridiales bacterium | reverse complement strand
CCTCATTCTCAATCTCAAGGATGACATGATAGCGTTTGACGCTGTTCTGGCGAATGTCACAGGAGACTATTCGAAGTCCAATTTCTATGGGGCGGCAATTATTGAGGTCACTGAGGACGGGAGCATGAGCATATTGAAGCTGATATCGAATGAAGGAATACATGCTTCCAGAGTGAAGAGAATAATATATATAGGAGATGTTCTATACTACATTCTTGATAATCGAATAAGGGCGTTCAATATGGATTCTTTTGATGAAATTGAATGAATATCCATAAAATATTTTCAGGCGGCAAGCCAATTGATATTAAGCGGCTTGCCGCTTTTCTGATGGAACGAAAAGAACAATACGAATAAAAACCCACACTCAGCATCGTTTTTGTTATAATGTGTTGAAAGAAGTGCGAATAATGCGAGGTAAGGAGTGACAGGATGGTTAAAAATATGAAGCTTCATATGGCATTGTCGTTTGCAATTGCATTTTTCCTTGTTTCGGGTTATGCAAATCAGTCGCAGGCACAGATCGCCAGCGGTATAGAGCTGGTTGTCGACGGCAAGAACATAACGGATATTGCTTTCCCGATCATCGAAAATGACAGAACATTGGTTCCCTTGAGATTTGTTTCTGAGGAGATAGGCGCTCAAGTGATTTGGGACGGCGAAAAAAGATCGGTTCAGATAAACAAGGGCGAAAAAAGAATCCTCTTTTGGATAGGAAGCCATCTCGTGGATTATGGAGACGGCGAACCCTTCGGCATTGGCGACGTCGCCCCGATAAGCGTAAACGACCGCACCTATGTGCCGCTCAGGCTTCTCGGGAATGCCCTTGGGATTGGTGTCGACTGGAACGGCGATGAAAGGACAGTGATTGTCGATTCAAGCAAGTCGTCGACCGTCACCCCGTTTTACGATGTCGTTGTTGGATACGGCAAAACATACGGAACTATTGCAGGAAAAACGGAAATTCATGTTTCGGCGCCTGAAAACATAAGAAGGGCTGCATCGGAGATGAAGCTCCTGCTGCTTGAAAAGGATACAGCCAAAGGTTATGTGGTTGCAAAAGTTGATCCTTTTTCTGATTCAATAGAATACTTGCCCAGAGTTGGCGACAACGGAGACAAGGTTTTGGCAGTCGCTTTTTATGATGGGGACAAAAATTTTATCGGAGGAGATTCCATATCAGCGACCATTGATGTGAAGCCTCAAATATCCATTTATGGAGTTTCGGATTCGGAAGAGATAAAGGGAACAGTTTCAATCGGCCAGTACATCTACTTTATTGTCGAATATGTGTCATATGAAATAGAGGATGCCGAAAGCGGAACGATAGAGACTTTGGATTTCAAAGACCCGTTTGGAAAGTACGATTGGACTCCGGAAAACGGTGCCTACTCGATCAAGGCAATCGCCTATGACGAAAACGGCAACTCTTATGAAAGTGAAAGTGTAAAGGTTTATGCAAATCAGGAAAAGCGGCTTTCATTGACAGGCGTATCGGCCGGAATGACAATAAGTCAGCCTGTAAGGCTTTACGCATCAAGAAATTTTGATGTGATAGAAACCCAGTATTTCATAAGGGATGTTGAGACGGGAGAAACAAGCATCCTTGCCACGATTCCCTATGGAGGATATACTTGGACGCCCGGGGCCGGGGATTCGGGAGAGAAGGAGCTGATGGTAAGCGTCAAGGATACTGCGGGTAGGCTGCATGAGAGCGAATTTGTCAGAGTCACGGTTGATGGCGGGCCCAGGCTTATGGTCACGGGAATCAGGCCGGGCCAAGTATTGACTGAATCTGTTGAAATATCATTTCAAAGCAATGTCGATCTGGAAAAAATAAATCTCCTTTTGACCGAAAAAGCGACCGGAAGAGGAAGCTATGTCGCGAAGGACTACAGCATAGACAAATCCTTCGAACTTTCCTTGCCGGAAATCGGGGACGGCCAAATGTCGATTCGAGCCGAGGGCTTTTACAATGGAGAAAAGGTGCTTAGCGAGGATGTGACGTTCGAGATTTATATGGGAACGCTTTATGAGGCTAAGCCTATAGTCGAAAAAGACGAGTTTCTCGATTTCGCTTCAAATCTTGCAAGCGAATCTTGGCAAAAGACGGGAATGTCCGCCGCAATGCAGACGGCGCAGGCAATCCTCGAGACAGGCTGGGGCCAGAGTGTTCCTGTAGACAAGTACAGCGGCAAATTCTCAAACAATCTTTTTGGCATCAAGGGAACGGGTAGCAACGGTTCCGTGACTTCTAACACTTGGGAGGTATACAACGGAGTCGAGTACAGGGTCGACGACGAGTTCAGGGCATACTTCGATGTTCAGGAAGGATGGGAAGACCATAAGAAATTTCTGCTTGAGCGTGAAAGATACAGGCCGTTTACGGAAGTAATGCATGACAGCACATTGGGGGCGTGGGCAATCAAGAGGGCGGGTTATGCAACCGATCCGGTTTACGCAACAAAGCTGATAAACATAATTAAGAGGTACGGACTTAGGCGACTCGACCAATCAGGCATTTGACAAGCGGAATTGAAAGATATGAGCATTCCGGTATTACAATTTAATTGATATGATTGATTAAAGCAGCAGCTTCGATTTGAAGATGCTGCTTTTT
>PKTO01000064.1 GCA_002869095.1 Clostridiales bacterium | reverse complement strand
ATCCCTGTCCAGAGATTCTATGAAATTTTCATCTTCCATTTTCACAGAAGTGGAATCCTTTTCGTCAAAACCGCACAAGACATTCATCACGTATGCCAGGTCGCTTGTGTTTCTTGCAAAAGGACCTATTTGGTCAAGAGACGAGGCAAAAGCTATCAATCCGTACCTCGAAATCCTTCCATACGTCGGCTTGAGCCCTAAAACTCCGCAAAAGCTAGCCGGCTGCCTTATTGACCCTCCTGTATCCGATCCCAATGCAAACAATGCCTGTTTTGATGCTACAGCCGCCGCCGACCCTCCCGAGCTTCCTCCCGGCACCCTGGAAAGGTCATGAGGATTCTTTGTGTTCTGGTAATAGGAATTCTCAGTGGTCGAACCCATTGCGAACTCATCCATGTTCAGTTTTCCAAGTACTACGGCATCCGCATCCGAAAGAGTTTCAACAACGCTTGCATTGAACGGCGATTTATATTTTTCGAGCATTCTCGAACCGCAGGTGGTCGGCATGTCGACTGTGCAGATATTGTCTTTCAGAGCCATCGGAATACCCGCAAGCACTCCGACATCCAAGCCTTCAGATATTTTTTTATCTATCCTCTCTGATTTTTCCAATGCCTTAATATTGTCCACATATAAATAAGCCGATATATCCCTGTCCTTTTCATTTATGCGTGAAAGATACTCTTTTGTTATTTCAACTGAAGATATCTCTTTTGACAAGAGAGCCTTTCTCATTGTCATTATGTCCATGTCGATAATTTTCATTTTCACCCCTCCTTGCACTTTGTTTGCGCTATATGCTTTGTGGAACATAAAAACAATTTTCCTTTTTAACCGAAGCGTTCTTTAAAACTTCTTCAACCGGCAAAGAAGGTTTTACTTGATCTTTTCTGAATACATTGCTGTTGTCAATGATATAGGAAAGAGGGTCCACATCTCCCATTTCGACTGAATCCAATTGATTTGCAAAAGCGATTATGTCAGTCAGGTTTTTCGCCAGCTCGGCTCTTTCATCATTTTCAACATTGAGTTTGGCAAGATTTGCGATGTGCTCAAGCATTTCTTCCGCTATCGCATCTTCCCTTCCACCGTCGGTTATTTCAGAAAGTGCGACCAGCAAGTCGAGATCGATCAGCTGATTTGCGGAAACCTTTGAAGGTGTATCGACCATAGGACATGATGCATCCCTCAATTTGGGGAATGCTATTACTTCCCTTATATTGGGGGCTCCCGCGATTATCATTATCAACCTGTCCAAACCGAATGCGAATCCTCCATGAGGCGGAGTCCCGTAATCGAATGCCTTAAGAAGAAATCCGAATCTTTCCTTTGCAACCTCAGGGTCAAAACCAAGAAGGTCAAATATCTTTGACTGTATTGCGCTTTGATGGATTCTTATGCTGCCGCTCCCGAGCTCTATTCCGTTTAAAACCACATCATAGGATTTCGCCCTTACTTCACCGGGTTTGGTTTTCAGAAGTTCAATATCTTCATCGTTGGGCATAGTGAATGGGTGATGCATCGCAATGTATCGTTTTTCGTCCTCTGACCATTCCAGCAAAGGAAAATCGGTTACAACGGCAAAAGCGAATTTGTTTTTATCCCTCAAACCCAAAACATCTGCAATTTCCAGTCTTAAACTCCCGAGAATATTTCTTGCTTTTTCCTTGTCGTCTGCGCTGAAAACAATCATGTCTCCAGGTTTGGCTTCCAGTTTCGCAATGATTCTTACCATGTCTTCTTCTGAAAAATATTTGGTAAGGACAGACCTCAAGCTTCCATCAGGCTCGATTGCAATCCAAGCCATGCCTTTTCCTCCGAATTGAAAGGCTTTTTCGGTAAGATGCTCTATTTGAGTCCTTGTAAGTTCATTTCCGCCTTTGATGCACAGGCCTTTGACTATGCCTCCACTGTCAACCACTTTCCGGAAAACCTCAAAGCTGCATACCTCCATTATTTCGGTCAAGTCAACCATGGGCATGCCGAATCTTAAATCCGGCTTATCGAATCCATACTTGTCCATTGCTTCTTCATAGGTCATTCTCGTGAAAGGCGTCTTAATATCTATTCCCTTCGTCTTCTTCAGAATTTTCGCGAACAATTCTTCAAGCATTCCTATTACATCCTCTTGGTCGACAAAACTCATTTCCATGTCTATCTGGGTGAATTCAGGCTGACGGTCCGACCTTAAATCTTCATCCCTGAAGCATTTTGCCACTTGATAATACTTGTCGACACCTGAAACCATAAGCAATTGCTTGTATATTTGTGGGGATTGCGGCAATGCATAAAAAGTCCCCTTTGAAACCCTGCTGGGAACAAGGTAATCCCTTGCCCCCTCCGGTGTGCTCTTTGTAAGAATAGGGGTTTCTATCTCCATGAAATCTTTTTCCTCAAAATAATTTCTTATTGAAGAAAGCACCGACTGCCTTGTTTTAAGATTGTTCAGCATTTCCGCCCTTCTCAAATCCAGATACCTGTACTTGAGCCTCAATTCTTCCCTCACTTCCACGTATTCGTCAAGAATGAAGGGAGGCGTCTTGGACTTGTTGAGAATTCGAAGCTCAGTCGCCCTAACATCTATCGTGCCTGTGGGCAGGTTCACATTTACGGTTTCTTCGTCGCGCCTTT
>PKTO01000124.1 GCA_002869095.1 Clostridiales bacterium | reverse complement strand
TTCAACATAGGACGCACTGAATTTCTCAGGGATCTTGGCTGTGATTACAGAAAGCTTGAAAGTTCAGGAATAATATTCCCGGTTATTGAATCGGGGTGCAAGCATTTTTATCCGGCATATTATGACGATGTGATAATAATAAAAGTCAGGCTTGCCGATTTTAAAGGCGTAAGAATGCGGGTTGCATATGAAATAATCAACGGAGCAAATGGCAAAAAACTTGCTGAAGGTTACACTCTCCACGGAATAGTGGATGGGGACCTAAAGCCTGTTCGCGTCAACAGAACTGAAAATGAATGCTTGAAAATACTCATCGAGGCAATGAAGGAGGAAGAAAATGCTTAAAAGAATTTTGGGCAGAACGGGTCTGGAAGTTTCCGTAATAGGTTTCGGAGGAATCCCCATACAGAGGATTTCAAGGGAAGAGTCGGAAAAATTGATTGTAGAGGCTTATAAAAACGGAATCAACTTCATAGACACTGCCAGAGGCTACTCGGTAAGCGAAGATTATATAGGGACGGCTCTGGAAAACAACAATCTGAGGAGCATGATGATTTTGGCTACCAAATCACCTGCCAAAGATTATGCGTCAATGAAAAAAGAAGTCGAAACAAGCCTTGAAATGCTGAGGACCGATTACATCGATCTTTACCAATTCCATAACGTCCGGAATATGGACCAGCTCAATGTCATAATGGGCGATGATGGAGCATACAAGGCGCTTGAAGAAGCCAAAGCCAATGGGAAAATCGGGCACATAGGCATAACTTGCCACAGCGCGGATGTTTTGATGGAAGCCTTGAAAATGGATGAATTTGAAACCATACAATTCCCATACAACTATATCGAAAACCAGGGCGAACCGGTATTCGAACAGGCTGCAAAGCAAAATGTCGGAATCATATGCATGAAGCCAATCGCCGGGGGAGCAATCGAAAAAGGGGAATTGTCAATACAATATATATTGGACAATCCAAACATCACCGTTGCAATACCAGGAATGGACTGCATCGACCAGGTTGTGAGGAATGCGGCGGTGGGCAATGATTTGAAACCTGTAACCGCCGAAGGTCTCGAGCTTCTTGAAAACATAAAAAAAGAATTGGGCGACCACTTCTGCAGGAGATGCGGATACTGTCTCCCATGCCCGCAAGGAATCGACATACCGACACTTTTCAGTTTCGAGGGCTATTATCTGCGCTACAACATGTCGGAATGGCCGCAGGGCCGCTACGACAACCTTCAGAAACATGCGTCGGATTGCATAGAGTGCGGCCTTTGCGAATCGAAATGCCCCTACAATCTGCCGATACGCGACATGCTAAAGCATGTTAAGGAGACTTTCGGGCAATAGAAACGCTTTTGCTTTGAGTCCATATTAATCGTGATATACAATCAAAGCTGCCTTGGAATATAATTCCTCGGCAGCTTATTTCAGTTCTTTATTTGTTTTTCTTTTCACTTTCCACATTCTACTGTTCCTATCTTTTTCTTTGTTCTTTGCTTTTAATTTTTTTCTGTCTCCTGACATCTGATAGCTGACATCTGCTCTTGATTCTTTCAACTTTCTACTTTTAGCCTTACACTGTTTCTTTCTGCCCACTGCAAGATGTTAAGTCTTTTGCTCTTGTCTTTTACTGCTCACTGCCTGCTGCCCGCTGCCCGCTGCAAGCTGTTCTATCTTTCCGGATTTATGAAAATCGGTCTGGCCAAAGGCTCTGAAAAATCGTAATCCTCGAATTGAATCGGAGTTCCATTTGCGGTGAGCACAACCTTGTCCACGTCAATAAGTGAAGTGAAACTGTTCATAAGGGCTTCAATCGACAAGTTTGCCAAATCTGTTCTTTCTCCGTACAGTTTCGATATGTCTTTGCTCAAGTCAACCGTTATTGTTTTATTGCTGATCCTGTAATCCAAAACCGTTACATCGGAAGGTAGGAAAGCTATGGCGTTTGTCGATTTGGTTTCATTTACTGTTCCTGTCTTGAAAGCCTTGAACATTTGGTTTATTGCGTCTTCATAACTGTCGGCTTCCAGGCGGGCGGGAGCGAGAACCAGTTTTCCTGTTTCGGTTTCCAGGCAAATGTATGCCTGAGGTCCGGCTTCGGTGTTCCAGGGCCTGGATATATCCATTCCGTGAAGGGCGGTATCCGCAGCCTGCCGATTCACAAGAACCTGAACCTCCTCAATCCCCAAATTGTCCCTGAGTGTCCCCTTTATCGATTCTGCGGCAAACATGCTTACGCTCGAGCCGTCGTCGTATATCCCCAAATCACCCGCTGGCAGGCTTAGAGTGGAGATGGTTCCGGAAACCCAAATATACGGAATGAAAGGAATCGGAGAACCTCCGGTAAGCCCCATCGATTCTTTGGGCCCCTCCGAAAGTGTATTTACTAGATACCTTACTATGCTGTCTTTTTGTGGTACTGTTCTTGTTACCGGGACAAGATACATGTATTGGTTGTCCGGATAGTACAGCCTGAAATTCAACATGTTTGGACTGGCGGCAAGAGAAGTGGCCGGTGCAAATTTGCCGTCAGGCATGTAAAGAAGATCGGTGGAAGCGTCCTTCATCGAAATTGCCGTTTCGTCTTCCACATATATCCTTATTGAATAAGGGCCGGGGTCAAGCCC
>PKTO01000278.1 GCA_002869095.1 Clostridiales bacterium | reverse complement strand
TTCAGAAAAACGCAAAGAACGCATAATAAATGACATAAACATGACGGAAAATTTCATGGAAAGGTTCCTCGGGCTGATGGGCAAATCGGATGTCGGGGCCGAAGCTCTTCTTATAGAGCCGTGCAAATCTATACACATGTTTTTCATGAAGATGCCTGTCGATGCGGTCTTTCTTGACAAAAACGGCCGCATACTTGCCCTTGAAAAGAACCTGAAGCCATGGTCTGTAAGCGGAATATATAAAAATGGCAGGTCGGTGATGGAAATGCCGTCAGGAAGCGCGGACAGGCTGGGGCTTGAATGCGGGGAAGTCCTGGCTTTTTCCGAAAGGCCTAAAACGGATTGACCGGGCGCGAATTTTGATTTACAATATTGTTTAGGAGGCTAAATAATATGGCGCAAAACGAATTCAGCAACCATTCCGGCTATTTCATACAGGAAATAGCGAGAAAAACGAACTATCTCCTCAATATTTCGCTCTCCCCCTTGGGTATAAGCTATGCGCAATTCAGGGTACTCAATTGCCTTTGGGAAAAAGGGGTCTTGACGCAGAAGGAAATACACGAGTTCATAGATGTAAAGCCTTCGACACTCACGGGGCTGGTCGACTTGCTTTCCGTAAAGGGATTTCTCAGGAGGACGGTCAGTGAAGAGGATGCAAGGACGAACCGGATCAGCCTTACGGAAAAGGGCGACGGACTGCAAGAGCCCGCATGGGAAATAATAGAAGCTTTCGAGAAAAGGATGACACAGGGAATAGGCGATGAAGGCAAAAAAGACCTCATACAGAATCTGAAGCGAATCAATTGCAATCTCGGATAGGGAAAAAGGGATAAAAGGAGGAAATCGATGAAAACCGAATTTTCAACAAAGGAAAGCTGGTCTCTGGAAATGGATGAGGCTGACGAATTGAAAAGCTTCAAAGAAAGGTTTTATTTATTGGAAGATGCGATTTACATGGATGGGAACTCTTTGGGGCTAATGTCCGTCGATGCGGAAGAATCGCTTTTGAGGGTTGTTAACGAGTGGAAGACTCTGGGAATCAACGGATGGATGGGAGGGGACACCCCTTGGTTCTATTATCCGGAAATGCTTGCCGGAAGGCTTGCAGGCCTCATAGGAGCCGAAAAGGATGAGGTGATGGTGCATTCTTCAACCACCGTCAATCTGCATTTGCTGTTGGCGACATTCTACCGGCCCGAGGGCAAAAGGACAAAAATCCTAATGGACAACCTCACATTCCCGTCAGACAGATATGCGGTCGAGAGTTTCATGAAGACAAAAGGATACAGCCCGGGAGACCACCTCGTCATATTTGAAAGCGCCGACGGCAAGACACTCGATGAAAAGGCACTTGCACATGCCATAAGCGAAGAAGTGGCTCTCGTTCTTCTTCCATCGGTCCTTTACAGGAGCGGTCAGCTTCTCGACATGGAGTACTTGACGAACAAGGCGCATGAAAAGGGAGTTCTTATAGGCTTCGACTGCGCGCACTCGATAGGGGCGGTGCCTCACAAATTCAAAGAGTACGGCTTGGATTTTGCATTTTGGTGCAACTACAAATATGTCAACAACGGTCCCGGCGGGACCGGAGGATTCTATATAAACAGACGCCATTTCGGCAGGGAAGTCGGACTGGCTGGATGGTACGGGGTCCAAAAGGAAAAGCAGTTCGACCTTGAAAACGAATTCCACCAGAATCATTGCGCGGGGGGATGGCAGATAGGAACATCACACATGCTCTCTATGGCTCCCCTCGAAGGGTCCCTGAAGCTTTACGAGGAAGCCGGAGCCTTGCGGCTGAGGGAAAAATCTCTTAAGCTGACGTCTTACATGATGTTCCTGATAGACGAACTGCTTGCCCCCTATGGATTCGCGGTCGGGACTCCGGCGGAGGAGGAAAGACGCGGTGGACATGTGGCACTCGAGCATGAAGAGGCGGTCCGCATAAACGAGGCGCTGAAAGAGAGGGGAGTAGTTCCCGACTTCAGGCCGCCAAACATAATACGCCTGGCGCCCGTGCCGCTTTACACATCCTATCACGATGTCTGGAAAGTGATTTCGGCAGTTAAGGAAATCTACGAAAAAGGCGAGTACAGGAATTATGACAAAAAGAGGGGAACCGTTGCATAACGATTAAGTCTGTCGTTTAACAGAAACAGATTTAAAAAATGGTTGTTGCTTAGACAGCCATTTTTTTGTGTTATGTCGATTTTGCAGGGTAAATATCAAAGAATGGACATGGATTAATCATAAAGAAAGGGGATTAGATGAAAAAAACAATCAAAGCAAGGACTTATGTGCAAATATTTTTCTTTTTGTTTATTGCGGCAATAGCGGTCAATCACGGTTTGGAGGAATCGGGGCGGGGCATTCCCTTCCTGTCCGCGGCTTCCCTGCATGCGCTTTGCCCATTCGGCGGGGTCGTGACCATTTACCAAAAGATTGCAACGGGACTTTTTGTGCAAAAAATCCACGAATCTTCACTTGTGCTGCTTTACGCCGTTATAGTTCTTTCTGTTTTCTTCGGCCCTGTATTTTGTGGATGGGTATGTCCATTGGGCACTCTGCAGGAATGGATTGGAAAGCTTGGCAAAAGGATTTTCAAAAGCAAATACAACACATTCATTCCTTATTCCATA
>PKTO01000169.1 GCA_002869095.1 Clostridiales bacterium | reverse complement strand
TTGAAAGTCTTGCTCGGAGCCATGGCTGTTATTATGCGGTCGGAGTCGGGAAAAACCTTTGCGAGAGGTATGTGCTTATTGCCGGTTCGGAGCAGGTCGCAATGAATTTCATCCGATATCACCCACAAGTCGTTTTTAAGGCATATGTCTCCCACGCGACTAAGCTCGTCCTCTGTCCATACCCTTCCCGTTGGATTGTGGGGGTTGCAGAATATGCAAAGCACAGTTTTCGGGTCCTTCGCCTTTGCCTCGAAGTCGTCAAAATCCATCTTGTACACTCCGTTGTCGTTTTTCAAGTCCGATGTGACTAGTTCCACATTGTTGTAATCCGCGGCATGCTTGAAAAAGGCATAGGACGGAGTGAAAATAAGCACCTTTTCGTCCGGCTTGCAAAGATGCCCGACGAGTTCGTATAGAGCCGGAATGACTCCGGGCGAAGTGACCAGCTGCTCTTTCGGAAAAGTCCAGCCGTACATTTTTTGTGTCCATTAGTGAAAGACCCTGTAGTAGTTCTTGTCAAAAACCTGGGTGTAGCCGAAAATACGCTTGTCAAGCCTGGCCTTAACCGCATCAATAATCACCTTTGGCGTCGCAAATTCCATGTCGGCAACCCACATCCGTATGAATTCGTCGTCGGCAAATTCGAACTGCATGGTCTCCGGTGCGTTGAATATGTAGTCCCGAAATCCGTCCGTGTTCATTGCGTTTGTTCCCCTGCGTTCAATAACCTCGTCAAAATCGTATTTCATATTGCGCCTCCCCTTGTTGTTTGTTGCTACAATTATTTCACAATGATACGAAATAATCAAAGAGGACAAATCGACTCACGCGAAACTGATTTGTCGGTTATTCTCTTTAAAATAGAAATTTTCGACAATATCTGATAAAATCAATGCATAGGCAGATTTAGACTGTTTTTTTCATGCAATAGTATCATATTATGAAACAACGGGGTGGTTCAATGCATTATATAAACAAGGTCATAGGGTCAAGAATCAGGGATTTCAGAAAAGGCAAGGGAATGACCATCGAACAGCTGGGGCTTCTGGTCCACAAAAGCAAGGCTACGGTCTCCAAGTACGAGAAGGGCCAAATATCCCTGGACGTGCCTACTCTGTACGCCGTTTCCCAAGCGCTGAACATTAGCGTGGTCCAATTGCTGCACGTCGAAAGCGAAAAGCTCGATTCATCAGCAGGCATGAAACCGTCAGCCTTCTTCGACAACTCAAGCAGATACTATTCCTACTATTTCGACGGCCGCAACAATCAGCTTGTCCGCTGCGTTATAGACATGCTGGACGAGGCTGTAAACGGCCGGTGCAGAACAATGCTCTACATGAACATAAAGGACTTTGAACACTATCATTCATGCGAAAACACCTACATGGGATACACGGAACACTACGACACCATAACAAGAATGAGCCTGAGAAACCAGGCGACACCCATAGAGGTCTTCACCATAAACATACTTGCCCCCTTTTCAGAATCAGACACAACGTGGGGTCTGGGGTCGGGGGTTTCATTCAGGCCCCTCATGCCGATTGCCTGCAAGATGCTTCTTTCCAAGGTTAGGCTGGAAGAAAACCGGAGCCTCACTGACAGGCTTCGAATCTCAAAAGAGGACATAAGGCTCATGAAAATATTCAACATGTTTTCGGTGACATAAATGTTTGCCGCAAAGATTCGGACGGAAATGCCAACATGATCAGCGAAAGGGAAATTTCAAGAAAGGATTGATATTATGGGTTTCTACAGCAAGATGGTTCCTGACGGGACATACTGCATAAACGGATACAAGGGAAGTGAAAAACATGTCGTATTCCCCAAAAACATAGTAATAACCATACTCCACGACGATCTTTTCAAGGGGCATGCCGAAATCGAGTCGGTCGAACTGCCTGACACGGTGACCGAAATCGGAGGCTTCATTTTCGACGGCTGCACCGGCCTAAAGTCAATCAAGCTGCCCCAAAACCTGAGAAGCATGTGGCAGTACGAATTTACCCGCACATCCATAGAAGAAATCGAAATCCCCGGCAGCGTGGAGTCAATAATACCCTTCACATTCTTCCAGTCGAACAAGCTGAGAAAGGTGTTTTTAAACGAAGGAACGACAAAAATCAGCGCTTGGGCATTCAAGGAATGCACGGCTCTGACCGATGTCTACCTTCCGTCCTCCCTGTCCGACATCAGCGACAAGGCCTTCGAGGACTGCGGCGAAATTAATTTTCATAAAGCATAGGGCAGAATCACATACGAGCCTTCAATGGGAGCGCAACCAAGCAGTCCCAATGCCGCGGCCTTTGAGATTCATCCAAATTGAATAATTGTCCCTTTTGAACTCGGACCCGGCAAATCTACGCTTTCTTACGCTTTTTTGCCGGGCCTGTCGTTTCAGATTGCAAGTGTCTTTTTTCTTTGATGGCCAAGAGTTGAATTCCTACTGCATTCCCATTGCCTCCATCAAGTCTTCTTCTGTTATTCCAAGTGTCTCTGCAACCACCGCAAAGTCCGGCGGTCCCTGGCTGGGGTCGCCCAATGCTTCAATAAGAGCTTCTTCCGTTACGCCAAGCTCTTCCGCGACGGAAGCCATATCAATCATTTGCTGCTCTCTGCCTCCCCCCTGCGGACGGTCTTGGCCGCCTCGGGGCATTTCAGACCCGTCTTCTGCAATCGGCCTTTCTTCGTCTGTCGGACGGTCGCCCATATCCTCGGGCGCAACCGGACCATCTGCAGGAGGCTGCGCGCCACCTTGCGGACTATCCTCCATGGCTACCGGCTGTTCGTCCGGTTCTCCCGGGCTCTCCACTTCTTCTACATCTTGCGTAACATCATCCCCACTTTCGGAATCGCCTGTTTCTCCGTCTTCAACAGCAACAACACTTTCGGGATTGCCGGAATTTGAATCGTCTTCGGGCGCGCTTGAACTGTCGGCGCCGCATCCTACAAAACTGACTATAATCAAAACGCTGAGCACAATAAAAACAAGTCTTTTCATGTTCTTCTCCTTCCACAATATATAAGTTCGATTAACTTCACCATAAATGTATTTTAACCATGCCGCCTTGAAGAAAGCTTGAAAATTCCTGAAAACAGTTTATTTTTAATTTTGAAATTCAAAAAATATCAAAATACATTTGCTCCGCAAAAATCTCTTTTGGCAAAACAAAAACAGCTTCGATTGTCTGCAACATACAAAAACACGGGCAAGCGAAGCTGTTTTTCAAAAATTCTGTTGTGAGGACCAGTAACGGCTTGATCCGGGCCACGGTGATTATTCAATGTGTGCTACAATAGTCAATAACAAACATGCACAGCATATGGGCAAATACATACTCCAAGGAGGAAATCAAATGAACTATGAACTCAA
Source organism: Clostridiales bacterium (assembly GCA_002869095.1). Lineage (GTDB taxonomy): Bacteria > Bacillota > Clostridia > Peptostreptococcales > BM714 > BM714. The sequence goes on along the minus strand of PKTO01000169.1, from coordinate 15,643 downwards.
GGGCGGGGAACTGCCTGTACTGGTCATGAACCTGAATCGTGGAGAATCCGTCTTCACCGAATCCGGCGGAATGGGCTGGATGACTGACGGCATCAACATGAGCACCAACATGGAAGGAGGTCTCTTCGGCGGACTGGCCCGAAAGCTTTCTGGCGAGTCTCTCTTCATGACCACCTACACATCCGAAACGGATTCCGCCATGATTGCGTTCCCGTCATCTTTCCCGGGGGAAATACACCCCTTCGAGCTTGGCTCGGGACAAAGCCTGATCTGCCAGAAGAAGGCCTTCCTTTGCGCGGAAAAATCCGTGAAACTTGAAATGCACTTCCGCAAGAAGCTGGGCACAGGATTGTTCGGAGGAGAGGGCTTCATACTGCAGAAGATAACAGGTCCCGGAACCGCCTTCATGGAATTCGACGGAAGCGTCATGTCCTACGACCTTGCGCCTGGCGAAATCCTGAAAGTCGACACCGGCCACATAGCCATGTTCGAGCCGAGCGTGTCCTACGACATACAGATGCTTAAGGGCTTCAAGAATGTCCTCTTCGGCGGCGAAGGCCTTTTCCTTGCAATCCTTAAAGGACCGGGCAAGGTATGGCTGCAGACCATGCCCATGGAAAACCTGGCAAAGAACATCATTCCCTTCATCCCCGAACCTAAAAAATAAACTATTAAAAATTTTGCCAATAAAATGCGACGATAGCATCATCGTCGCATTTTTTATGTAATGTGCGTTTCAGGTAGTATTTTTCGAGAAATTTCGTCAAATATCATATCAAATGTTTTCAAAATTCACCCTTCTCAAACATTTAACAACAAACACGTATTATTTTCGTACCACAGCAGTAAATCTTTTGCAAACAAATTGAAGTCTATCTTGTTTTCCATAATGCCATTGGATGATTTTTAATTCGTTCTATAATTTTCTTATCCTCAAATAAAAGTTCCGGAATATATTCTCCACCTTCAAATCTGTCCAAGAACTCCATCTCTTCCTTTGTCAAAATCATTAAGTCAGAAATGTATTCTTCAACAAGTTTCTTAGCTGGCATCAATTCGAAATCATTTTTTGTTTTAATGACAGGATAGAGATCTGTCTTAATTTTTTTATTTGTAATCAAATCAATCCCTTTGGCATCAAAAGTAGTGTTTATACTGTGTTTATCTCTCGCTGATATGGCTGCATAGAATATCACACACTTTCTCAACATCTCTTCTTCTGATTCATTAAAGAGATCATAGTGAATCATATTTCTTATGTCATATAAATCCCTAGCTGCAGCTCTACTCAATAGTGCATTCATCTTGCTTCCATATATTTCTAGTGGAGATAAAGACTTTACCTTATATGTATTGGAAAAATGCTCAGTTATAATCGTCCTTTCTTCTACTTCGAAAACGTGAGACCTTAATGAATAATTGATTTCAATCTTAATATTATCCTTATTCCCACTAATCCCCATGTAGTCATAGACCCACGAGTCTAAACTATGAGGATTTTTTGTTTTAGGATTTTTTGAATAACCCTGGGATAGCAAATAGCGGTCAATGATTTTATTGATGTTCTCTCTACTTTCAAGCATTTTTTCTCTACTATTGGTGATAGAATAATCCAGATCTATATCTACAGATAAACGTGGCAAATCAAAAATCGTAAGATTGATTGCTGTTCCACCTTTCAGAGCTAAACTATCTTTTAGAATTGGATTTGTATTAAAATATTCCAGAATATCTGCTAGCCTCGTTACTTTTTCCAACGTATCTCTAACAAATCCGAGTTCTTGAGCTTTTTTCCCTAAATAGATAATATCGTAATCAGACAAGTCTATCGCCCCCTGGATCCGTTATTTCAAATATCCCTTTCGGTACCATCATTTCCCATTCGTTATTATAAAAGCTGTTGTTCATTGCTTCACTCACAAGGTACCGTCTGCTTTTTCCAATTTTACTTTTGCAATATTCTATGAACTCCTTTGATAACTGTAGGTCTTTCCGATAATGCTCAAGTATAAATCCTGACCGTTGATAAAGGGCTTGTGTACCATATAGATCAAGATACTTTATAAGCTTCTTTTCATCCAAGTAGTTAACACCTTCAAGACAGTACAGCAGTTCCTCGAACCCACCTATTTTATTGAAGTCCCTTATGTTGTCAACAACTGTCCGTTCCAAATCGGTTATTCTAACCCCTGTGGTATTCTTCGCTTCAACAACACCCTCGCTCATCCTTGAAGCAATGTATTTGTAAGTTAAATGATCATATTCAAAGTGATTAAATCTTTTTTCAGATGAAACATACACTTCATAAAATACTTGATTGGCCAACCCATAATATTCAAATGCGCTATGGTGAGAGATATATGCAGTGTCAGTTATTGCGCAAGCGATTTGATAGCGAGTTGCTACCAACTGGCCTGTTGCAGGATTAACAACGGAATAGATATTCTTTCTGACCTTCCTAACAAGGTGTCTTTTCATCAAACGATTTAGCCGAGTATACGCTGTCTTCTCATTACCTGAAAACTCCTTTACATCATCGATTCTAAAAACCGGATATTTTGCCAGTTCAATCAACAAATCCACTTATCTCACCTCTTTTTTATTTACGGCATATTATTCTTCAATTATGAAGAATAATATGCCCTTTTTAAATGTATAATAACCATAATGTTTATGCATTTTTTAATTTTAACACTATTTTCTTCATATGTAAAGAATATCGTGTGTTTTTTAATAATGCACAGTCTTGCTATTCAATACAAAAAAACCTGCAACCCTTGAAAACAAGGCGTTGCAGGTTTTTTTTCCATTATTCCCACTCGATAGTCGATGGTGGCTTACTCGTAATGTCGTAAACTATGCGGTTTACTCCGTCGACTTCGTTCACTATCCTGTTTGAAATCTTCTCTAGAACGTCGTATGGTATTCTCGCCCAGTCGGATGTCATACCGTCCGTGGATGTGACGGCCCTGATACCCACTGTGTGTACATAGGTTCTTCCATCGCCCATTACCCCTACGGACTTTATGTTGGGAAGCACTGTGAAGTACTGCCATATATGCCTTTCGAGGCCTGCCTTCTTTACTTCTTCCCTAAGGATTGCATCAGATTCGCTGACTATCTTAAGTTTCTCGTCCGTGATTTCCCCTAGAATTCTTATTGCGAGTCCCGGTCCCGGGAATGGCTGTCTCCAGACTACATCGTCGGGAATCATGAGGCCTTCCCCGACCATCCTGACCTCGTCCTTGAAGAGCTGCCTTAGCGGCTCGATGATTTCGAAATCGACATCGTCGGGAAGACCGCCCACGTTGTGGTGGCTCTTTATGACCTCGGCCGTGTCGGTTCCGCTTTCTATGACATCCGGATAAACCGTGCCCTGCAAAAGGTAATCCATTTTACCGAGTCTTTGCGATTCCTCCTCGAACACGCGGATGAATTCCTCCCCGATTATCTTTCGCTTCTTCTCGGGATCTGAAACTCCGCGGAGTTTGCCGAGGAAACGCTCCTGCGCGTTTACCCTTATGAGCTTGAGATGGAATCTGTCCTTGAAAATCTCCTCGACCTGGTCTCCCTCGTCCTTTCTAAGGAGTCCATGGTCAACGAAAACACATGTGAGCTGGTCGCCTATCGCCTTGTGCACAAGCACTGCCGCTACAGACGAATCGACTCCTCCGGAAAGCGCGCAGAGCACTCTCTTGTCTCCGACTTTTTCTTTTATTTCCTTTATGCTTTTCTCGATGAAGTCGGCCATGTTCCAGTCGCCTATGCAACCGCAAACTTCATAGAGGAAGTTCTTGATGAGTTTTCTTCCGAATGAAGTATGTTCAACTTCGGGGTGGAACTGAACTCCGTAGAGTTTCTTTTCTTCGTTCTTCATTGCGGCAACGGGGCAATTGTCCGTTTTTGCCGAAACCACAAATCCTTCCGGCGTCTCCTCGACAAAATCCGTATGGCTCATCCAGCAGATGGAGCCTGTTTCTATATCCCTCCAAAAGTCATCCGCGTCGGTGATTTCAATTTTTACTTTTCCGTACTCCCTTTGGCTTGCCTTTGAAACCTTTCCGCCGAAACTTTGCGCCATAAGCTGGCCGCCGTAGCAAATCCCCAACACAGGTATTCCGAGTTCAAATATTTCCCTGGAAATACTGGGGGCATTCTCGGCGTAAACGCTTGCCGGTCCGCCGGTGAAAATTATCCCTTTGGGATTTCTATCCTTTATGACCTCTATGGAAGTTTTATAGGACATGACTTCGCAATACACATTTGCCTCTCTGACTCTTCGAGCTATAAGCTGGTTGTATTGGCCTCCGAAGTCGATGACCAAGATCAGTTCTCTTTCCATTAGCATGTACCCTCCACTTGTTTATTCATCCACCGACACACTGTAGTTCGGCGCTTCCTTGACAATGTAGATATCGTGGGGATGGCTTTCTTTAAGCCCCGCACCTGTAATTTTAATGAATTTCCCGTCATTAATCAAGTCGGAAATTGTAGCAGTCCCGCAATATCCCATTCCGGCCTTGAGACCGCCCATGAGCTGGAATACTATTTCTCCCAATGCTCCTTTGAACTGGACCCTGCCTTCTATTCCTTCGGGTACGAATTTCTTTGCATTTTCCTGGAAATACCTGTCTTTGCTTCCGGCCTTCATCGCAGCAAGGGAACCCATTCCCCTGTATGCCTTGAATCGTCTTCCCCTGTACAGCAAAGTCTCTCCTGGACTTTCTTCGGTTCCTGCCAAGAGTGATCCTATCATGCATACCTGCGCGCCCGCTGCTATCGCCTTGACTATGTCTCCCGAGAACTTTATTCCCCCGTCTGCGATTATGGGAATTCCATGCTTGGCTCCAACCTCGGCGCAATCGCATATTGCGGTAATCTGTGGAACGCCTATTCCCGCTATGACTCTGGTGGTGCAGATGGATCCGGGCCCTATTCCTACTTTAACCGCGTCCGCTCCCGCCTCGATAAGCGCTTCAGTCGCTTCCGCAGTCGCAACGTTTCCAACCACAAGCTGGAGTTCCGGAAAAGATCTTTTTATTTTTTTTGTCGCCTCGAAAACGCCCACTGAATGTCCGTGCGCCGTATCGACTACGACTACGTCGACTCCCGCCTTGACGAGAGCTTCGACCCTATCCATCACATTTCCGGTAACGCCCACAGCCGCCCCGCAAAGAAGCCTTCCTCCATCGTCGGTGGCCCTGTTGGGATATTTTATTGCCTTTTCAATATCCTTTATTGTTATGAGCCCCTTGAGGTGTCCAAGCTCGTCGACAATCGGAAGTTTTTCAACCTTCCACTTCTTGAGTATGTTTTCAGCCTCTTTCATGGAAGTGCCTTCCTTGGCTGTTATAAGTCTGTCTTTTGTCATTACGTCCTTGATTGGGAGCTGAGGGTCGTTTTCGAAACGAACGTCTCTGTTGGTGAGAATTCCTACCAGAATATTGTTTTCGTCGGTGATTGGGACTCCTGAGATGTGGTATCTGCTCATAAGCTCAAAAGCATCCTCGAGTTTATGTTCGGGGGAAAGAAAGAAAGGATCTGTTATTACTCCGTGCTCGCTTCTTTTTACCTTGTCCACCTCCATTGCCTGCTCTTCGATGGACATGTTCTTATGAATTATTCCTATGCCGCCCTCTCTGGCCATTGAGATTGCCATCTTGGCTTCTGTGACCGTATCCATTCCGGCACTCATAAGGGGTATGTTCAGCTTGATGCGCTTTGTCAATTGAGTCTTCAAATCAACCTGCCCCGGCAGAATTTCAGACTTCTGCGGCACCAACAGTACATCGTCAAATGTTAGACCTTCTTTTAAAAATTTTCCTTCCATATCGACCATCCTTTCTATTATTTGGGAATACGAAAAAATCCAGAACAAATTCCGAGTGAAATTATTCTGGATTCATACATCAAATAACTTCACCTGTAGTCGGTCAATTTACGGTTGACCGGTAGAAACTTTTGGACCATATCTCCAATACTATACAAGTGCGTATGTCTTGTTTCATCTATTATGTTGATAATAAAAATATCAGATATGCTTTTGTTTGTCAACCGCAAACTGTTCAAGCCGTCAATATCATTGAAAAAGGTTATGCATGAATCAATCACGCCTTTTTTGCATGGCTCAAAAAAACTATAGCTTTGACTCTATTGCTTTTATTACTTCCTCCAGAACCTTTATCCTGGCGTAGTACTTGTCAACCGATTCTATTATTGTCCAAGGTGCGTATGATGTGCTTGTGCGAAAGAGCATCTCGTCCACTGCCTCGGAGTAGGCATCCCATTTCTCTCTGTTCCTCCAGTCGTCCTCTGTTATTTTCCATGATTTGAGCGGGTCGTTTTGCCTCTCCTCGAAACGCCTAAGCTGCTCGTCCTTATCTATCTCCAGCCAGAATTTGCATATGGCTGTCCCGAAGTTCGCCATATGCTTCTCCATCTCGTTTATCTCCCTGTAGGCCCGTTTCCACTCCTCGGCCGAGCACAGCCCCTCGACCCTCTCCACAAGCACCCTGCCATACCAGCTCCGGTCGAAGATTGCAATATGCCCGGTCTTGGGCATCTCCTTCCAGAATCGCCAAAGATAGTGGTGCCCCAATTCATGTTCGTTTGGAGCCGATACGGGAATCACCTCGTAGCCCCTTGGATCAAGCTTCTCAGTCAGCCTTTTTATGTTTCCGCCTTTGCCGGCGGCATCCCATCCCTCGTATGCAATCACAACCGGGATTTTCCGTCTGTATATCTCAAAGCCCAGCTCGCCGATCCTCTTCTGATTTTTATCGAGACGCTTTTTGTACTCTTCCCTTGTGAGGAATAGGCTCAGGTCGACGGACTTGAGTATCGAAGCATTCATGTCCGACATCGAATAGACGTTTTTCTCTTCCTCTGAAGCCTTTTGGCACTTCTCCCTTTCTTCTTTGTCAAGACGCTCTTCAAGAGCCTTAAGCACAGTCAAGTACATCTTGGATGCTGCAAACCGGCGGTCGGTTCCCTCAATGACAGTCCAAGGCGCATACTGGTTGTCTGTCTCTCTGATTGCCTCTTCCACAGCCTTCAGATATTCGCCGTACTTCTCGTTCTGCCGCCAATCCTTTTCTGTGACTCTCCAGCTTGTGGACTCGCTCGATTCCAGTTTTTTGAACCTTTTCTTCTGTTCCTCCTTCGAAATGTGTATGAAAAGTTTTATAATGGCATATCCGTCATCCGTCAGCTGCCTCTCGAAATCGCATATTTCATCATACGCCTCTCTTAATTTGCTCTCGTCCATTTGACCGTCAAAAGTTCTGTGGTACCAGCTTCTGTCGAAAACAGCCAAGCGCCCGCGCTTTGGTATCTTTGTCCAGAATCTCCACAAATGAGGCATTCTGAGCTCGTCGCCCCTCGGATCGTCTATTGTGTGCACTTTAAATCCCCTCGGGTCCATAGGCAAAATAAGCTGATTAATAAGGGATCCCTTTCCTGCCGCGTCCCAGCCTTCGAAAACAATTATCATTGGAATGTTTTCTTCCTTGAACCTTCTTTGCAGCCTTCCTATATGTGACTCGAATGTCTCCTTTGCCTTCTTGTATTCGGCTTTGGGCATGTCCTTTTTCAAATCAATTTTTTCAAACATTGCGCTCTCCTTTCTTTCAAATATCTCAACCTTGTCTTACCCATTCATTTGATTCTCTAACCGTTGGAATCTTGAAATCCATGGATGAAAGCCCTGTGTATGGATATAAATGGATATAATAGGAATAACCATATTTTTACCCGGAGGTGTCAACATGTCAGAATTCAACTTGAAATTCGCTTACAGGTCAGTTGGAATAGTAATAAAAAAAAGGCGACATAAATCACCCGGAGACGGTTCATTTTGATTTAATTCTTGATTTTAACCACTATTATTGCATTATTAATTATCCAAAATATTCTCTTGACGATGATGTCAGCAGGAAAAACAATACAATTAAACCGGCAAAGTCCCTTCCGAGAATCTGTCCCCCCTCATACCTCTCAAATATTTTCATAAGCAACCGATATTAAAAATATATTCTCTTCCTGAAGGAGGCTTTGCCATGAGGATTTCAAACAATCGTCTGAACGACTTTTCAATACAAAAAAACCAATTCAAAACCGTTCCAAGCACTCATGCACTACTAAAAGTCCGCATTTTGGATTCGAATAATGGCCACGCATGCCTTGAGTATGAAGGACGGACTCTGACTGCTACAATAGACAACAAATCAAACCGCTCGCTTCAAAATGGCGAAACCGTATTTATGCGCGTTCTTTCTAATAATGGGAAAACATTGGTTTTGCAAATCGCAGACAACCAAAACGCAATTGAAGAACCCAAAGAAAGCAATATCAAAAATCTGCTGAACAACTTTGGATTAAAAGCGAATTCGACTAATATGATGAAGGCAAGACTGCTTGTAGCTTGCCGCATGGCAATTACAGAAGACACTTTGAAAAAAATGAATCTCGCCATAAAATCTGCCTGTCTTGCTGAAAATCCCTCTTCTATAACTGCAGCAGCCATACATTTAGGCTTGATATCGTCAGGCGATGTTGAATCTCTATCAGATACAATGGAGCTTTTTAACAAGCCGATTGGACCCGAATCAATTTTCAAAGACCTAATTTCCGAACTGACCGGATTTTTTTCTCACTCCAGACTTATGCCCAAAACAAAGCAAAAGCTCACAAAGCAATTCATAAGTCGTTTTCTAAATTCATACATTGTCGATATTGCGGATGTTGTTGAAAACAAATCCCAATCGAAAGGAAAAAACCAGCTTGCCGTAATAATCAAAAAAACAAGCGATGTTATAAACAATATTGCTTTGCCCGCTGCAGCAATAAAAAACGGAACTGAAGAATCAACCAAACCCTTGGATGAAAGTGCCTCTTTCATAAAAAATACAATTGAAAATTTCATTAAATCCAAACTTTCACACATTCATTGCGACTTCAAAAATGAAACTGGGTTTCCATTTTCCTATTTCTCGGTCCCTGTAAAATTTCATAATCAATTCAACAATTTGGATATCTTCTACTTTCCCTCAGAAACCCAAATCGACAAGAAATCCGAATCATTGAATATGCAACACTTCATATTCAGGATTGATGATGTTGAATTGGGATTAATGGTTTTTGACGTAATGTCCGCAAATAATACACTAAACATTAAAATCAATGTCTCTAAAGAGGAAACCTCAAAACTATTCAAAAATCATTTGCAATTTCTTAAAAACTCTCTCGCATCGACCGGGTACACCCTTCCCGATGTTAGTGTTAATAATGGGAGTGTCGATATTTTTGACCGTATAAACCAATTCATTGATAGGCCTGTTCAAAAATTGGATATAAATATATAGGAGGTTTTATGAAAAGGAAAAAAGCGCTTGCGCTGCAATACGATTCAACAAAAGACAATGCACCAATAGTAAGTGCAAAAGGCACAGGCAAAACCGCCGAATCAATAATCCGAATCGCCGAAGAAAACAAGATTCCGGTAATAGAAAATCCTTTATTGCAATCGAGTCTTTCAAACATACCCGTAGGAGGAGAAATCCCCATAGAACTATATGAGGTTGCGGCCCAATTGCTTGCTTTTGTTTATACTCTTAAGAAAGGGGAGTGAACCCATGAGTGAAAAATCGATTTCCTTTATTTATGGCAATACGAATTTCGTAATGTTGAAAGGCGACATAACGGATCAGAATACCCAGGCAATTGTCAACGCGGCCAATTCGTCTCTTCTTGGAGGAGGTGGGGTGGACGGCGCCATCCATAGAGCCGGAGGTCCGGAAATACTTGAAGAGTGTAAAATTTTCAGAAAAGAATTCGGCAAATGCCCTCCCGGCGAAGCGGTCATGACAACAGGAGGACGCCTAAAGGCGGATTATGTCATACATGCTGTCGGTCCGATATGGAAAGACGGCAATCAAAATGAACCCGGCATCCTGCGCGATACATATGTAAACGTCTTGCGCATTGCAGCGGAAAATCACATAAGATCGATAGCCTTTCCCGCAATCAGCACAGGGGTATACAGGTTCCCCAAGGAAATGGCCGCCAGGATAGCCATGGAAACCACACGCGATTTTATTGAGGAAACCCCAATAGAAGAAATACGATTCATACTCTTTGGCAACCAGGACTTTCATGTTTACGAAAACAGCTATAGAAATATTTTCAACCTCTATTGATTCCCCCGTGCTTATTTTCTGAATTTTCTGCATTATCGTTTGATTTTTGTTTATCGGGGTAATTATCAAAATATAATACGTAGTTGATGTCAATTTACAAAAGAGAGGTGATGAAAATGACTAACTACATTGTCCGATTCAAGAATATCGCAGATTTAAGGAAGTTCACTAAGGTTGTGCGCAAGGATCAAGGTGTGAAGGGACACATACAAGTTGTTTCTAACAAGAAAGAGTACGACGACAAAGAAGAGAATTTTGTTTCAGGCGTCATGTTGGGAAAATACAACGAGGTTTCCAAACTGCACATTGCATATGCAAAAAGAGGCATGATACTCGGAGCAATTGCCGGAGGCGTTTCATCCCTCATGGCAGTATATCTGGGACTCAATACCGCATCTGTTACAACAGTTCCTGTCATAGTTTCATTGGTTATCGTTTTCTACGGTGCGACCGTAGGCTCCCTGATAGGCCTCATGATAGGCAACATGTTCCGGCACCGGGATGAAACCTTGTACAACGGAGAGTACACGCTCTTCATCAGTGATGTGGAAGACGACAAAAGAGAAATAATAATAAAGAATGCCGAAGCAAACAATTCGCAGGAAATCAAAGAGTACGGTTTATTCATTTAATTGCATAAAAGCAGGCAAATGCCCGGAGATATGAATCTCCGGGCATTCTTGCTTTTTAACAGCTGCCAGCCTTTAATCTTTATCTGAAAACTGGCACCTGATATCTGGCATCTGCTTTTCCTGACATCAGTCTTTAATCTTTTCCTGACATCTGAAATCTGCTATCTGACATCTGCTTTTATCTTTTTCTTTCCACTTTCCACTTGTTGTTACTGCCAGCTTCTTTTGCCAACTTACATCATACCCGGCATTCCGCCCATTCCGCCTGGCATTCCGCCCATTGGAGCTTCAGGCTCGGGAAGGTCAACAACAGCGGATTCCGTTGTCAGGAACAAGGCTGAAATTGAAGCGGCATTTTGAAGAGCCGAGCGAGTAACCTTTGTAGGATCTACGATTCCGGCTTTGAGCATGTCCACATACTCGCCCTTTAGTGCATCAAATCCCATTCCCGGTTCACTGGCTTTAAGCTTTTCAACCACAACCGAGCCCTCAAGTCCTGCATTTGCGACGATTTGTCTTACCGGCTCCTCCAGGGAACGCTTGATTATTACAGCTCCGGTCTTTTCATCGCCTTCAAGCCCTTCTACGAGTTTCTCGATTGTAGGAATTATATTGATCAAGGCAGTTCCGCCACCCGGCACGATTCCTTCTTCTACTGCCGCCCTTGTTGCATTCAAGGCATCTTCGATTCTAAGCTTTCTTTCCTTCATTTCGGACTCTGTGGCTGCTCCGACTTGGATTACCGCAACTCCTCCTGAGAGCTTTGCAAGTCTTTCCTGAAGCTTCTCAATGTCGAAATCCGAAGTGCTTTCTTCTATTTGAGCCTTGATTTGGCTGATTCTGTCCTTGATTTCGCTTTCAGATCCGGCTCCGTCGACTATTGTCGTGTTCTCTTTTGAAACCTTGATTGTGTTTGCCGTTCCAAGCATGTCCAAAGTGGCCTCTTTAAGGTCAAGACCCACTTCTTCTGAAATCACAGTTCCTCCAGTAAGAGTCGCAATGTCGCTGAGCATAGCTTTTCTTCTGTCGCCGAATCCAGGAGCCTTTACAGCAACCGCTTCGAAGGTTCCTCTGAGCTTGTTGACCACCAATGTCGCCAATGCTTCGCCCTCGATGTCCTCGGCTATTATGAGAAGCTTCTTGCCCTGCTGTACAATCTTTTCTAGAATCGGAAGAATTTCCTGAATGTTGCTTATTTTCTTGTCAGTTATCAGAATGTAGGGATTGCTTAGCACCGCTTCCATTTTTTCCGTATCGGTAACCATGTATGGTGAAAGGTATCCTCTGTCGAACTGCATTCCTTCCACGACTTCAAGATGCGTACCCATAGTCTTGCCTTCTTCAACAGTTATGACTCCGTCCTTGCCTACCTTGTCCATTGCATCGGCTATGAGGCTTCCTATGTTTTCATCGGATGCGGATATGGAAGCAACCTGTGCGATGGCCTCCTTGCTCTCTATCATCTTGGAATTTCCTTTTATCTCTTCTACAGCCATTTCAACCGCTTTTTCGATTCCCTTTTTAAGTATCATCGGATTTGCCCCGGCTGCAACGTTTCTGAGGCCTTCCCTTATTATCGCCTGCGCAAGCAGTGTAGCCGTTGTGGTTCCGTCGCCTGCAACATCGTTTGTTTTTGTGGCGACTTCCTTTACAAGCTGGGCTCCCATGTTTTCATAAGCGTCTTCCAATTCGATTTCTCTTGCGATTGTCACGCCGTCGTTTGTGATTAGCGGCGATCCGAATTTCTTGTCGAGGATTACATTTCTGCCTTTTGGTCCAAGTGTCACTTTGACCGTGTTTGCCAATTTGTTTACGCCTTCTTCAAGCTTCCTTCTGGCGTCTTCTCCGAATTTGATTTCTTTAGCCATTTTATTCCCTCCGTCTTGTTTTTAATCTATTCCACTACTGCAAGGATATCGTTCTGTTTTACTATTGTGTATTCTTCGCCGTCGTATTTAACCTCGGTGCCTGAATACTTCGAGAAAATAACCGTATCTCCTACAGAAACCTGCATTTCAACTTTCTTTCCTTCTACCATGCCTCCGGGGCCTACTGCAACAACTTCAGCCATCTGCGGCTGTTCTTTCGCCTGGCCGGGAAGCACGATACCGCTCTTTGTCTTTTCAACGGCATCCACCTTCTTTATTACTACTCTGTCCCCCAATGGTTTGATATTCAATTGAAAACCCTCCTTTTTTTATATAAGTATTTTATTTTTAGTTATTATTAGCACTCTCTTTCGTTGAGTGCTAACCCAATTACTACTTTAATACAAATAATCAAAAATTTCAACTCCTTTAATNNNNAAGTATTTTATTTTTAGTTATTATTAGCACTCTCTTTCGTTGAGTGCTAACCCAATTACTACTTTAATACAAATAATCAAAAATTTCAACTCCTTTAATAATTTTTTTTGTTATTTGTCAATAAAAACTCGAATTGCATTTTGACTCAAAATTACAATTTTAAACTTAACGCATTATAAAGAACGAAATTATGTTAAAATTAATATAAAACATAAATGTCAAATGATTCCGGAGGAAGAAACCGTTGGATTATTTTATGGCAAGACAACCCATTTTCAAAAGAGACCTTACTGTATACGCATATGAATTGCTTTACAGAAACAATCCGAAGGAAAACAACTATCCATCGGAATCAAATACTGCCATTCCAAACATAGCTGATTATGATTCAGACGACCAGTCGACTTCAAAGGTGCTCATCAACAGCTACCTGACATCGGATTTCGAATCGTTCTCACAAGGCAAGAAAGTTTTCATAAATTTCACAGGAAATTTAATAATGGATGAAACCTGCCTGATTTTCCCCAGCGAAACCTTGGTTGTAGAACTTCTCGAAAACATCATACCGGATTCTGTTCTAGTCGAGAAATGCTTAAAATTAAAGAAAAAGGGATACACCTTGGCTTTAGACGACTATGTTCATCAAAGAGACAAGCACAACCCCCTGCTTGAACTTGTCGATATCCTAAAGGTGGATTTTCTGGATAATTCAAAGCAGGAAATATCCAATATTGCGCAACTATATAAGAAAAAACCCTTTAAGTTGCTTGCTGAAAAAGTCGAATCAGATGAAATGCTGCAATTTGCAAAAAGAGAAGGTTTCGATTACTTTCAAGGATATTTTTTCAGCAAACCCACCATGGTAAGCGGAAAATCGCTCCATAGCGACAATAGAAGTTTTCTTCTCATACTTAATGAACTATATAATGACAACCCTGACTTCGATAAAATATCCAACATAATCCAAAGCGATGTTTCCCTTTCCTACAAGCTCTTAAGATTGGTAAATTCGGCGGCTTACTACAAGTCCTTTAAAATCAAATCGATAAAACAGGCCGCAGTCATGCTGGGCATAAAAAAACTCAAGAACTGGACGCTTCTGCTCATGTTGGTCGATGCCGGAAAGAACAAGCCGGCGGAATTGGTACGCACGTCAATCATCCGCGGATACTTTTTGGAATCCATTTCAAAGCACACTCCATATCGGGATATGTCTTCCGAATTCTTTTTGATGGGTCTGTTTTCAATGATTGGAATCATAATGGATTCACCTATGGAAGAATTGCTCAAGGATTTACCCTTGTCCAATCTTGTCAAGGACGCATTAATGGGCAAGGATAACCCATACAAAAAAATATTCGACATTATACCATCATACGAAAAAGCCGATTTTGAAAGAGTATACCGTTTTGCTTCAGAGATGAACATACCGTCGGATGTCATCACCAAATATTACAGGGATTCCATAACCTTCGCCCATGATGCCTTTGAATCCCAATCCTGACAAAAATAAAAACAGCCCCCTGTTGAAAACAATTCGGCAGGGGGCGATTATTTTGCATAGTATTGTTTTAAAACCAAAAACAGTTCTTTGATTAAAATAAACCGGCGGCATGAAAGTTCCTGAAGCATTTTGATACCAGTGAGATAATAAGGGTTCCGCCTATTGCAGACATTTCCATGACTACAGATTCAACAAAAATAATGTTTCATAAATAAGCCGCAACAACTATGCCTCCCCGATAAACAAAAACCGATGCATATGAAAATATCGACTCGCCTTCCAAGGCTATTGTTATTGCCGTCGACACAACACAAAGCAAGGGTGTTTATGCCGAATAGGTCTACCCTAATCCATTTCGGGAACCTTTCGCAAAACCAGGCCACCCAAAACAAAAAGAACAATTATGCTGAATACGCCCAAACGCGAGTTTCCCGATATTTGAGAAACTACGGCCATCAGGAAGGGCCCCATGAATGTGGCGAATTTGCCAAAAATATTGTATATTCCAAAAAACTCGTTGGCCTTGTCCTTCGGCACAAGTTTTGCAAAATATGAACGGCTAAGCGCCTGAATCCCTCCCTGGGATGAAGCGACCAGCATAGCGAGCACCCAAAACTGCTTTGTTGTTTCAATGAAATACGCATAGCTGCAAATGCCTATGTATATCGAAATCCCGACGTAAAGCATTCTCTTGCCTTTGAATTTTTTTGAAAGTTTACCGTATAGCAAGGCGAATGGAAAAGCCACAAATTGTGTAGCCAACAAAACAACCAAAAGGTCGTTGCCGGAAATGCCTACGTCCGAACCGTATACAGCCGCCATTTTAATTATAGTGTCCACACCGTCTATATAGAAAAAATAAGCCAAAAGAAATGTGAATATCTGTTTGTGCTTCGATATATCGACTATTGTGCCGTAAAGCCTTTTAAAAGAATTCCGGACAGGATTGGGTTCTCTCTCAATGTAATTGACCTGTTTTACGTTCCTGAGCATCGGAATCGTGAA
>PKTO01000338.1 GCA_002869095.1 Clostridiales bacterium | reverse complement strand
GGAACCGTACTGCAGATTGACAATGTCTCCGGTGGACGCCAAAATTGCGGCCAGCAGAAATCCGTAGCGGCCTCCGTTTTCGTGGAGCCATATCACCCATAGTCCTACAAGGATTGTAGGCATTATGTTCAGCTTTCCTGGGGAAAACCATATGTAGGGTATTTGCGATACTATCGCGAATACAAAAAGTCGTCCCATGTATTTTTTGAGATTAGAGGTTTTTTCGTAGCCTTTGGCTGCCTGCCATGCGAAAATGGGAAAAGCCAAGCGGCCTATGGCCCTCATGAATATGAGACCGGGGAAAAATATGTAGCCGACATGATCGACAAGCATGAAGACGCATGCAAGAAACTTCAAAAAATCATTGCGTTCGGTTTCGTTTTTCATTGGCACTCTCCTTTTTCCGACGCAAACATCATACCATACAAAATCTCAATGCTCCACTTTTAAGACGTGTCGATCAAATGGCGAAAAGACTTCTTCAAACGGAGCCGCCCCATCTCATTTGCGGGAGGCGATTCTGAAAAAATGCAAAATAAAATGAACCGGACTGTCACAATTAAAACAATTGCTGTCCGGTTCATCCCGAATAAGAATCAAAACCTCTTGCTGTTTCATTTTGAATCTCTACGATGATACTTCACCTTACCCTTCAAACTGTTATTTTCTGATCTTTTTTAAGGATTCAGAAAGTCTTTCTTTTGTTTCAAAAGCACGCTAAGCTCATTCACCGATGAAGACATCCGTTCTTCCATCGGCTTGAATCCTAGTGTTCATTACATCCGGTTCTAAACGGACGTTCACTCTTTACATAAGGTAAAGGCTTTTTTATTCGGCTTTCCGTTGCACTTTCCAATCTTGTTGGAATGGATGCACGGTATCCGAATCGTTCTCTTGCTTTACAAGAGGCAATCATCATATTCTGTTAGAGGGATACTGTCCCTCTTACTTCATATATACCTCCGTTTATGCTTTTTAAACATTTTTTTCACTTTTCATCCAGCAATTTGCCGCCAAGGCCTATGTTTTCCGCAGGCAGCTCCTCTATCAAAACTGTAAACGCCGAAATCGGCAATCCGGTGGTTTCCGCTGCCGCCGCCGAAAGCTTTTCCACCAATTCCCTTTTCATTTCTCTTGGCCTTGAAGACATCTTGATTGAAATTACAGGCATGATTTCACCTTCCCTTTCTTGCATTTCTGCAAATGGCTGCTCGAGACAGTTTAAAAGCAATTTCTTTTGTATGCGAATCTCGATATTTCGCTTATCGCGTTTTCCATGGCGACAACATCCGTGTTGTTGGACATGAATCCTATCAGAAACGGCTTCCTGGCATATACGATTCCTATGTCGTGAGTGATTCCTTGATCCTCGCCGGTCTTGTGGGCTATGGGGACCCCCTTCGGCAAAAGCCTCGGAATCTTGCTGTTGAGGCGCTGCATCTTGAAAATATCGAGCATTTCGATGGATGCTTTCCTTGAAACCAGCCTTCCATTGTGCATTTCCTCAAAAAGCATTGCGAGTTCGTCCAATACCGCCGTGTTTTCAAGACCTTGCGCAGAAGCCTCTTCATCGAACAGCAGTCTGTTGAGGCGCGTCATGTACATTTCGCGATCTATCAGCGTCTGGTTTATTCTGTCCATCCCCAAAATGCGTATGAGCATGTTGGCCGCCGTATTGTCGCTATGGATTATCATGAGCACGCAAAGGTCCCGAAATGTGACCTCAAGCCCGTCATGCATGTAGGCCAGGGCCCCGCAGGACGGCACCTTGTCAGAATTTCTCACTTCGTATTTCTTGTCGAAGTCCATCTCTCCCAGGCGGACCCGGTTGAATGCTTCAATCAATATGGGTATCTTTATGAGGCTTGCCGCATAGAAAATCCTGTCCTCGTTGAAAGCGACTATTTCGCTGCCGTCGAGACGCTTGTAATAGAAACCCGTTTGCCCCGGAATATCCTTTAATATGCGTTTGACATAAGTATACACGGCTATTTCTCCCCCATTGTTATTGTTTATATGTCCCATTATACCAAATCCGCAAGTTTATTGTTATAATAAAGGAAATCACTTGACTGGAGGAACATAATGGCAAAACAATGCGACCGATGCGGAATGAAAATAAAATTTTCCGAGACTGCTTACATGGAGGACAACCAAGTCCTTTGTCCCAAGTGCTTCACTGAAGTGGAATTCGAGAAACAGAAGGAGACTCCTGAAATGCTTTCGGTTACGCTTCCCGAAATAAAAGGCTCTTCCATAACCCGCTACTTTGACGCCATTTTCGAATCGAGCCTTACAAACCTGAAACACAAGGCCGCGCGCCTTGGAGCAAACGCGGTAATCGGGGTTGTGGCTTCGGACTACGACAAATGGTGCGGTACGCCCGTAGTTTTGGAAGATGAGAAATGACAAACAGCAGACAGAGTTCTTCTCCTGTCTGCTGTTTTCAATCAGTTGTCAGTCATCAGTTGTCAGCAAGTACAACAGCATTAAATCAAAGGATTTCAGCCTTTTGATTTTTCTTTTGTCTTTGCTTTTTCTTTCCAACTGACCAACTGACCAACTTTCTACTGCATTTATCTTTGCCCTTGTTTTTAATCTTTTGCTGCCAGCTGCAAGCTGCAAGCTGTCTTTCCACTTCAAAATGGAGC
>PKTO01000317.1 GCA_002869095.1 Clostridiales bacterium | reverse complement strand
CTTCCCTAAGCGGCACGTAGCCTTCCGTCGGACTGTATTGAAGTGCGCTTTCCCCTTGCTCGTTCATTATTTTTGTTGTTATGGACTTCATCTGCTCAACAGGAAACAGTTCCGGAGCCGGCAGTCCTCCAGCAAAAGAAATTATTTCCGGTTTTGTTGTGAGTTTCAACAGTTCACGGATTTCTGAAGCCTTTATTCTTCCCATGCGATCCGCATATTTCATCTAATACAGCACCTCCATAATTTTTTTAAAATGGTTGCCCGACCGATACCATTATATCACTGGGCGATGTTATTTCAAAAGCATTTCAGTATACTTGCATTAACTAGCAATAAAATTAAGTGCACGTTAATTATTCCGGTTTCCTCTCGACCTTTTTTATCCTTTTTTCCAGCTTTACCCGGGGAATCCATATTTCCTTTTGGCATTTTTGGCATTTTATGCGAAAATCCATTCCAGTACGGACAATCTCAAATACATTGCCTCCACACGGATGATTTTTTTTTGTGGTTATCAAATCGCCCTTTTTCAAATCCATAGCCATTGTTGCACCTCTCTCTTAATTTCCGTTCATGATGAAAGTATATACTGCCTGCAGCAAAAAATTGTTTTCAAAAAACATGACCGCATATTTTGAAGACTGCATCTGCGTAACAATGTAGCTTTCCGGAAAAGCCGAAGCCACAGGTATCATTAATATGGCCAGCAAATAAACAACGAATGCCCCCTGCAGAAGCCCCAGCAGAAACCCTCCCGCATTGTTGAACGATCTGATTGGGGGAAGCGAAAACACCTTGTCCAAAAGCCATGCAACAAGAGCTACGGCAATTTTGACCGCAATGAATATCAACAGAATGCTCAGCGCGTCTATTGCCAGTCTGGCAAAAGCTTCCGCAAAACCCGAAACAACATCTATGGCGGCCTCTCCAGCATTGTCCATTAAGACCTCGCTGTTCAAGATCATTTCCTCAATGGTTTTTGGGAACCCCATTTCTATTGAAGGCGCTTGGCCCGACAGCCCGTTACCTTGAAGCATTTCGGGATGCAACGAGGCATAATTTTCAAGCCTGCCCAATAGCCCGGCCCTTATTTTTTCAAAAAACCCAGTATTTTCAATTATATAGGTGCTTACAAGAGGATAGTAAATCTTTGCCGCAACGGCAGCCAGCACAAATCCCAGCAAACCGAAAATAGTGCGTATGAATCCTTTGTAAAGCCCCAGCAAAGCCATAAGTGCAATTACTGCCAATACAAAAATGTCCGCAGCGTTCATTTTATACCTCCTGTTTTTTTCAGTAGATGTCCATTATCTCCATGCGGTTTTCATAAACCAGCATTATGCGGTCATCTCCAAGCCATCCTCCGCCTTCTATTTCAAAATCCGATTCTATGACGCCCTCCAGACGGCCTTTCATGTCGAATATCCGGACGGCTTTATTAGTGAACACGGCTCCGTGC
This sequence comes from Clostridiales bacterium, assembly GCA_002869095.1. GTDB lineage: Bacteria > Bacillota > Clostridia > Peptostreptococcales > BM714 > BM714. The sequence continues at coordinate 1,199 of PKTO01000317.1, read as the reverse complement.
CTTCCGCTCAAGCTTACTATGGATGCCTCTTCCTCAATTTCTGTTTCATCTGTGAATTCGCCGTTTTCGTCAATCCCCAAATAGGCCTGCTTCCCGTCCTCTTTTTCGAAAACCATTGCAATGTAGCCCGAATCGTTTATATCGGCCCTCGAAAGATTCCCTTCGATTTTTTTCTCCCATTCCACATCCCCGTCCCTGGACATCGAAAAGACCCCATCGTTCGCAAGCGCCTTCAGTTCGTCCATGCCTGTGAAGAATGCCCTGAATATTATTTCCCCGTCATACCTGTTTCCGGCCATGACCGTCCCGTCCAGGTTGTAAAAGAGTATGCTGCTGTAGTATTTTTCATTCTCTATGCTGAGTGTTGAAACCGCCACAATGCTCGAATTGTCCGAAATTGCGGCATCGAGTATGTATCCTTTTGGAACCGTTATTTCGGTTATTGTCTTTCCTTTATTGTCTATCACATCCAGCTGGTTTCCCTCCTGCCCAAAATAAAGGAGGTAGCTTGCCCTGTTTTGATAAATCCCTCCAAGCGGAAAATCCTTTTCCAACGAGTTTACAGTTTCTCCGCCATAGTCCATCCTCCATAATTTACCCTTTTCCGCATCCGCGAAAACAATATGGTTTTCATCGGCAAAAACTCTTGGATTTTCCGCTTCGAATGTTTTTTCCCATACGGAAACTCCATCCAAATCATAAAAGGTCAGAACTCCGGCATCGTAAACCGCCAGCCCCTTGTCCCTTATAGCTGTTTCAGCCGAATTGCCGACTGTGTCAATCGCATAAAGCCTCACCGGTTCGAAGCTTTTTAAAAATGGCACATCGGGAATCTTTCCTCCGGAAAAAAAATACCATGAGCCTGCAGCTGCGATGACGACAGAAACCAACAGCCGCATCCAGCGAATTCTTCTCTTTTTCTTTCGTTTGGCTTTCCTTTTTTCCGCATTCATAAAACCCCACACCCCTCAAGCCGTTTCTTATGTGTCTATTTTTCCCAAATGATTTCTTCAGGCATGGAATGCTTTTCACATCCCATGTCGTATATCCTTATCAGTTTCCTGTCAATATCCATATCGTTCAGTGTTTTTTTAATGTGTTCCAAATCTTCCTGCCCCGCCTTGATTGAAAGTCCGCAACTCGCCGTAATGCTGCGCGGAGTGGGTATCATTTCCACATCAATGGCCCCCTTGAGCATT
>PKTO01000125.1 GCA_002869095.1 Clostridiales bacterium | reverse complement strand
TGCAAAAATCGCCATATTCATATTCGTGGTTCTGCCTATTCTTGTTTCAATTCTTGGATTCACTGTGCAATTTCTGTTTTTTGCAATACCTGTATTTATTTTAGCGATGTTCGTCATGCGCCTGTTCGGCCGTTAGCCGCAATGAAACCCGATATTTGCGCATAATGAAAACAAATCAGTCAAAACCCCGGAATGCACCGGGGTTTCCTTTTTTTTATGGATTTCTTGCGTCAGCCAGCCAAATCGAATATTAAAATACTATTTCGTAATAGCGGTCCAGCTTTAATCCCAGTTCCTTTATGCTGACATACCTCGATTCCCTGATTGTTTCCTTGCCGTGCACATAAGCCAGCAGACCCGGCAATGCGAAAACGCCGAATTTGCCCGATGCCTCGGGCTGCTTGTCCATGTCGACCTTGTAACAGTCGATTTCCGGGTAATTCTTCAAAAGCTCCTCCAATTTGACTCCGAAAACTTCGCATACGGAGCATTCCTTCGACGAGAAATAAAGCAACACGAATTTTTTCGTCAGAACCATGTTTTCAATCATGTTCAAATCGTAAAGTTTTTTCATTTTGATACCCCTCTTACATTATACACTTTAGAGCGACCGACATGCTTTTTTTATGGCTGTTTTAAAAAAATAATGCCGGGTATCAATCGAACGGATGCAATATTAAAAGGAGGGCTGACTATGAAGATTCACGACTATGCTATGGAAAGGGAAGAGGCGGCCAAAGAATATTATGAAATTCTTTCCGAATGTGCAAAAAGCGCAGGAATCAGAAAAATATTCGCCGCTCTAGCGGAAGAGGAGCAGAAGCATTTTGAGCTCCTGAGAAATGCTGCAAAAATCGAAGGAATGCAGAAAAAAACCGACTTGTTCGAAAATGCTGAAAAATTGCTTGTTGCATCAGTCAAAAACAAGGATGAGTTCCTTTGCAATTCAGAAACCTTGAAGGCTTACGAAAAGGCTGTTGAAATGGAGCATGAAAGCATTCGTATTTACGAAAACGCTTTCGCGGAAACAGACGATCCGGCGGAAAAAAACACTTTCAGATTTTTGGCCGACCAGGAAATCAGGCACAAGTCTCTGATGGAAAACATCATCGATTTTGTGACCAAGCCTGACAGGACAGTGGAGCATGCCGAGTTTGCGCGTTTCGAAACAGAGGATTAGCTTATTTATGGATTTTGCCGCATTGCAGGCTGTGATATAATGTCATTGACGGAGCCTTGGAGGTGCGGCATATGAAAGGCAAGATTCTCGACAATCAAATCGCTCTTTGGGACGTCCGGAGCGATACAAGGCAGTTTTTTGACGACAGTTGCGAGAAAGCGGCTTTCAAGCCCTACAACAGGAACAGATCATCATACGGCCCGGCAGGCAAACCTTCCGGACTGGTTCTTGAAAAGGGTTTGTTCTGGTGCCCCTACTGCAGGCAAAAGGTTGTTTTCGTAAAGGACAGGTATCTGGGCATAAAGCGCTGCCCTCTTTGCGGAATTTCCGAAAACGATTTCCATGTAAAAAAAGAAAACAAGAAAAAACGATGAAGCGGACCATCAATGTCGAATGGTCCGCTTTAAACTTTTTCATTTTACTCGGGATCCCCAAAAACAAGGGAGACCCTTTCCTTGAATTCCTCGTACATCGAGGTCCCTTCCAGGTCGGACAGGCTTTCTACAAGCGATTTGTAGTACCACTTCTGGTCTTCGTAGCCGGCATTGAAGCGATCCCAGAAGCTTTCCTTCCTTTTGGGATTGTCCCTGCCCATGCTCCTAATGTTGCTGAGCTTGTCCGCACAGCTTATCATCTTGATTTCGATTTTCGCATCCGCAAGGAATCGCACAGTGTGGTTCTTGCGCTCCTTCCATGGAGAATTTTCCCGGTTTTCGAGAACCTCGGAAGCTCCTATGACGTAACCGAGCACTTTTTCGCCGAATTCCTTCCTTATGGTCTTTTCATCGACTTCCGTATCTTCGAGTGTATCGTGAAGTATTCCTGCGGCAACCATCTCTTCGGACGCACCGCTGCCTATAAGTATCAGCCCGACTTCGACCGGATGGACTATGTACGGCGTTTCCGTCCCTTTTCTCTTTTGCCCATCATGAGCCCTTACAGCGAGTTTTAGAGCCTTTTTTACAATGCCTGTTTTTTCCATGAATGTCCCCCCGAATGTTTAAAACTTTTATATTGAGCCATATATATTATATAATAAAAACAAATTCAAGCGACAAAATATTGCATAAAGGAGACTGATTAGCCAATGAAAGCCATGTCATATGATGAACTGCTCGACAAAGTCGACTTCATAAACTCGCTCTACGATTCGGTAAGAATCGTAGACCCTGTGAAAAAGAAGGTGCTGACGGACGGCAAAACATTCGATTTGTCAACACTTTCCAAAGACGACAAGCATTCCACTTGCCACGACATATGGAAGACCGGCTCCGTATGCACAAACTGCATATCCATGCGCGCATACAACGAAGGCGAAAGCTTCATAAAAATAGAATACGATGGACAAAAGCAATATATAGTAACGGCTTTGCCGGTGAATCTACAAAACCGCACAGTCGTGCTTGAGCTTTTGACCGAAGTGAAAAAGCCGGAAATAATAGGCGATTTTTCAAATTCCAAGGAATCCGAAATACGCAGGATGC
>PKTO01000218.1 GCA_002869095.1 Clostridiales bacterium | reverse complement strand
CCATCTGATAGTCGTCCCCAATCCTTTTTTCTCCAAGGCAGTATGAACATAGCGCGGACGGCATCGAAAACCTGAGTTCCTTGCCCTTTACGGTTTCAATATCCTCTTTTTCATCATAGAGGAGAGTGCTGAGTTCATATGAACCCTGACCCGTCAATCCGTTTATATGCATCGTTGTCGCTTTTGAGTTTACTGAACGGACCTTGGATGCGAAAACTTCCCTTTCGGCCTGCGACACTATGTCCCCCTTTGTTATCACAACAATGTCCGCTGTCTTAAGCATGGGGCCGATTTTCTTGGGAGTGTTGATTCCACTCAGATTGTCAATTACGCATACCGCTTTCACGTCTCTTATATACGGCGAACAGCGATTGCATAGCCCTGCGCTCTCTGTAATCAATACGTCAAGCTTCTCTTTCCTTCCCCATTGCACTACCTCTTCTATATTGCTTACGAAGTAATGATCCGGGCAAAGCGAACCCGAAAGACCTTTTTTCACCGGTACCCCGGCTTTTTTGTATAGATGGTCGTCGTCGGTGTAAAGGCAGTCGAATTTCACCACTCCCACCTTTAGTTTTCTCTGATGCATTGCCCGTATCGTCTTAAGAATTATTGATGTCTTCCCCGACGATGGAGGACCCGATATTGTAATCAGATTCATATTTCCACCCCTCCCGCCGCTTCACCAAACAGCTTCCCGCATTTTTCAATCAATCTTCCAATGTCATTTTTGTTTATATAGTCCCAGCCCAGCCACATGTACTTGTGCCGACTGTCAATCATATTGTCCACATCAGGATTAACGCTTGGGAATCTTCCGTTGTGAGACAGTATCTCACCCACTTCCTTCGATGCAAAGAAATCGACAAACGGTTTCAAATCATGCTCCTTGCTCTTCTTGCTGAGAAGGAATATGGGACTTATTATTGCCCCGTCGCTGGGCCATACCGCCTTCATCGGCCCTCCGTTCCCGGTCATCTTGGTGAAAAAGTAGGGCATTATTGTTACAATCGGCTTTTCCGCCTTCCTGATATGCGATTTCACCATCTCAGAAGGATGCATGCTCTTTAAAAGGCTTCTGCCCAGTTTTTCCACTCCCGTTTCACCATAACGCGCATTTATGTTGAGCAGTATGGCATTGAACAAATCGAAATCGCCAATTGGAAGACTCACCTTGTTCTCAAATTCGTCGCTCAATATGTCTTGCCAGCTTGTGGGAATTTCTCTTCCTCCCAGTTCCTCGGTATTTACCAAAAATACAGCCGGAACCACTCCTATCATTGAATAGTGCTTGTCAGGGTCTCTCAAATCAATATATTCGTTTTCAAAATCCTTGTTGTAATGTTCAAATCCGGTGATATCCTCAAATGCATTTTCCGATTTGTATTTGCCTATAAGCTCCTTGTCGAAAAACAGGTCGAAACCCGCCGAAATGAATATATCCGCCAGAACATCCGATGAATCTGCGGATTCAATTGATCTTTTCAGCCAATCGACTCCCATCGATGCGGCTTTCAAATCATAAGCCACAGTTTTTTTCATGCTTTCGCCATTTTTATTCATCCAACCCTGAAAAGCCTCCATCAGCGGCACCCTTACGGGACACGGCAAAACCCCTTCAATCCGTAAATCAGCATCTTCAAGGACGCCATTTGATTCCAACCCTCCGTCTGATTCGCCGATTCCGTTTTCAATTGCTTCAACGAGCTGTTTTGCAAACGTGTTTTCATTTATTTTTTTTATTCTCAAAGCTGTCTCCAGTGTGACCGAGCCGCCGAAAGCTTTCCTTTGTTTCTCGTCGCGTATATTTTCAAATCCTATTGATGAAAGCAAATCGATTGCTTCCGTATGCTTGTTTGTGATTTCCAACAAGGTATCGTTCAAATCAAAATACATGTTTTCCATTCTCGCACCTCTCTTTATAATGATTTTTCATCACTTCCGGTTCATCATAACACCGGCTTCCACATATAACCGTATCCTGTGTTACTAAAACAAAAAAATCGCATCGGCGATTTTTCACCAATGCAATCCAATAATTCGTTTCGCTGATTTTAAATTTTTCTTCAAATGTAAGATTTTAAGGCTTCGATGTCGATTATCTGAAACGAAGACCTGTAAAAATCAATTATACCCTCATCCTTCATCTTGATGATTTCCCTTGATAGAGACGGCCTTGATACATACAGAAACTCCGCCAATTCGTTTCTCTTCATTGGAATCATGAATCTGTCTCCGCCTGCAATGCTTCGTTGCTCAAGCAAATATGCACAGGCCTTAGCCCTTATGCTTTTCATGGATAGGTATTTAATTTTCTTTTCAAGCCCGAGAGCTTTCTGCGAAACAATTCTAAGCATATTTTGAATCAATTGCCTGTGCCCTATGCACATGTTGCGGCAATTTCCGATTATTTTTTCCGGGGTTATGAACATTACTTTGCAGTCTGTTGTCGCAATCACAGACACTCCCCATTTGTCGCTGCTTGAAAAAGCAAATACCTCCCCGAATATGCTGTTCTCTTTCAACTTGGCCATAATTACCCTGTCGCCTGCCGCATTGTCTTTTGCTATTGTAACCTCGCCTTCCAGAATTATACCTATGCCCGTAAACCGGTCTCCTTCGGTTACAATACTTTCTTTCCTTTGGAATGATGCTATCTGGGGCCTGAAACACAT
>PKTO01000346.1 GCA_002869095.1 Clostridiales bacterium | reverse complement strand
GCAATCATAAGTGCGACAGGCGCTTCTTTTCCGCAGTCAAGCAAGGTTCCGTAGATAGTGCCGTCTTCGGTTTTTATTGAAACTTCATTCCACTTTTCCGCCTGCCATGAAAGGAAAAATGTTACGGCCAGGACTGCAATAAGGGTTTTAGATTTCATGGTGTCACCTCGCTTTTTCCATGTGTTCCAGTTTCCAGACAGTCAAGTATGAGAAAGTCGACAGCCATGCGATGGTATGCAGAATGCTACGACAAGAGGATTTTGAGAAAAAAGGCGTCAAATCGTTGGCCGCATCGAGCATTTCGAAGGGAAACCAAACAGCAAGATCGAACAGGCCTGCGACAGGCGGCGCGATATAAAGCACCAATAGTGTAAAAACAGCAGCAAGCGAAGGTTTCCTGAGAAAGCTTCCGGCCATAAGCGTAAGGCTTGCCGCGAAGACGAAATACAAACCGTAAAGGAATCCTGCTTTAAGGGCAGGCGCAAAACTTGCAAAATCCGTTCCGAAGAGAATTGCCGAATAAGCATTTGCGATTGAAGCGCCTGCAATCGAGAAAGCGAAAAGGGCTGTTCCATTTATCACAAGCTTGCTTAGATAGACGTTCCTTATTTTTGCTCCGGAAGTAAAGGGTATTACAAGGGTTCCTTTGCTGAATTCATTCGGAATCGAGCCCATGAGGGCGAGTACAACGACGAACGACCCTATTTCATAGAGACTGTCAAGATAACTCCTCAGCGCCTCCCTCTGGCTCATTTCGAAGATTGCCGAAAAATCGACTCCGGGAGATTGCGACTTCAGTATTGCCGGCAGCATTTTCAACAGAATGGGATTAAGGAAAGCGAATGCAATGAATGTGCTTCCGAGCGCAACAAGACGGAAGGTGCGTGTCGCTTCAATCCATTCCTTGTTTATCCAGGCCATAAAATTATTCATTTCCGTTCACCGCCTTAAGGAAAAAATCCTCCAGTGTTGATTTCTTGCGCAATAGGGATTGGACAGCGAGATTCATTTCCCCCAACGTTTTCAGAAGCAGCACTTTCGATTCATCGCCTTGCTTGAGGTGAAAAATGAAACGGCCGTTTACCGTTTCCATATTTTCCATCCAGGGTTTCCTTTTCAAGGCGGCAATGTTTTCGGGTGATGGTCCTTTTTCGAAAACAGCTTGGTATGAAGGAGGCAGGTATTTGTCGTCCAAATCGGTCAGATTAGTTTCAAGGTGTATATGCCCGCAGTGGAGTATTCCAATCCTATCGCATATTTTTTCTATGTCGTCTAGTATGTGCGAGGATATAAGAACGGTCTTTCCTTGCCTGTTCAGGTCCTTAATGATATTCACCATGTCGTTTCTGCCTTCGGGATCGAGAGCGGAGGACGGCTCGTCAAGGAGGAGAAGGTCAGGGTCCCCTACAAGAACAGAAGCAAGCCCGAGGCGTTGCCGCATCCCTCTTGAATATCCTCCTATCCTGCGGTAGGCGTCATCCGAAAGCTTTACGGTTTCAAGCAACTCGGCCGCATTTCTTCTCGCGGCTGAATTTTTTCTTTTGAACATGGAATCTATGAACAAAAGATACTCGAGTCCCGTCATGTATTGATAGAATCCGGGATTTTCCGGCAGATAGCCCACCTTGCCTGACTTTCGGGAATGCATGCTTGTCGCCTTGCCGGCTATCAGGCATTCTCCGGATTGGAATTGGGCAAGGCCTGCAAACAGATTCATTGCAGTCGATTTGCCTGCGCCGTTTTTGCCGATGAATCCGTATATTTCGCCTTTTTCGACATGCATCGTCAAGTCCTTAAGCACATGGTGGGGCCCATAGCTTTTATTCAGCCCTTTCACATAGATCATTTTGTCTCAACCCTCCCGAAAAGCAGATAGAACACAGGGCCTATGATGTTGAGGAATATTATTATCAGAGCCCAAAAAGGTTTTGACATCGTTCGAACTTCATTCTTCACAAGCAGTCTCAGGCAGAAAGCGATAAGCCCGATCTGTAAAGCTATCAGTGGAGCGAAAAGCTTTATCGCTTCAATGGCAGTAAGGTTAGTAAACATGATTATAGCCTCCCAAATTTTATTGTTGTTGGTTTTCGGTCATATGACGGATGAAACGGCAAAAAGTTCGGTAGAAATAAAAAAATTATTGAAATATACACCGCGGGGGTATAAAGTCTATATGAGGAGGTGAATTACATGCCTATCTACGAATACAGATGCAAAGCCTGCGGCCGGACTTTCGACAAGCTGTCATCCATTTCCGAAAAAGACCAAATGAAAACCTGCCCGTATTGCGGAAAAGAGGATTCCGTAAAACTTGTTTCGGGATTTCTTTCGAAAAGCGCATCAAAGGGAGCATGCAATGCTTCATCGGGAGGCTGAGGGCTTTTCTGATTCCCGTTGGGAAAAAGTTGCAGAAAGGATTTGAATGCATGAAATCTGAAAAAAATAAATTGGAAATGACAATACCGGATTTCGAACCCAGACACATTTTCGAGTGCGGACAGTGTTTCAGGTGGAACAGGGAGGCCGATGGAAGCTACACGGGTGTCGCCCATGGGAAAGTGCTGAATGTGCTCAAGGATGGGGAAAAAATCGTTTTTGACAATATTGAAGAAGGGGACTTTGAGGCTGTTTGGGAAAATTATTTCGACCTGAAGCGGAATTATTCGGAAATAGAAAAACAACTTT
>PKTO01000194.1 GCA_002869095.1 Clostridiales bacterium | reverse complement strand
TATGATTATTGCCATGAATACGACGCATGTTCCGGCTTCTGCACCCATCGCAATGTCTATCCTGTTGATTGACGTAAGAACGTGCAAGCCAAGGCCTCTAGCCCCGATCATCGATGAAATGACAACCATTGCCATAGCCATCATTGTAGTCTGGTTTATTCCCGCCATTATTGTAGGCATGGCTTGCGGAATCTCAACTTTCATCAGAGTCTGCAATGGGGATGCCCCAAAAGAATTGGACGCTTCAACCATTTCCTTGGAAACAGTTTTTATGGCCAGATTCGTCAGCCTTATTACAGTCGGCAGAGCGTAAATCGTGGTAGCAAAAACCGCCTGAACCAGTCCAAGACCGAAAAACATTATTGCCGGAAGCAAATAGACAAAGCTTGGCATGGTCTGCATTGCATCAAGTATTGGCATCGCAATCCTCTCGGCCCTGTTGCTGTACGATATCATGATGCCTACCGGTATTCCAATCATCAGCGATATGACCACAGACGTAAGGACTATGGCTAGTGTTGTCATCATTGGTTCCCAGTACTCGAAGGATCCGATTATAAACAGCATTATGCTGAAGGTTATGCCGGATTTCAGATTGATGAGCCTCCATCCCGCCCAAAATACCAAGCCGATTACAATAAACCACGGAATAAACATAAGCGCATCGTTGATCGTTATCATGAATTTCAAAATTCCCGACTTTATTCCATCAAAAACATAGTCGTAATTGTTGGTGAGCCACATTACAAAGTTTTCTATATACACGCCAAAATGTGTGTTGAACACCTCTGGAAAAACCATGTTCCCACTCCTTCCATTCAAGAAAATTATTGACGCCAACCAGCCCCGCAAGAGGCAATCAGCGCCAATAGAGTATACTAAAATCTTTTTCAAGTTAATCTTGAAATATTATTACAAGGTATCAATTACCTTTTGCGCCATTTCTTCATCAAGCCATTCTGTCCATATCTCCTGGTGCTCATTGAGGAACCAGACAGCCGCTTCATCAGCCGAAGCCTCACTTTTGTTCATGTATGCCAATGCTTCTGCTGTTATTGAGCTTGAAAGATTGTATTTGCCCAAGAACTCGACCACTTCCGGAGCTTGCTCGGCCAGGGCATCGGTTGCAGCAACCGTTATATAAACAGGTTTGAAGTTGCACATTTTAGTGGTTTCCCAAATTTCTTCCGAATGAGGCCCTTCATCGAGAAGCGTCAAATCATAAACTCCTGTAATCCACGCCGGCTCCCAATAATATCCGACCCAAGGCTCTCCTTTTTCGTAGCTGGCAACTATCGACGCAGCAAGGGATGCTCCTGAACCCGGACTGAATAGGTTGTACATTTCACCCAATCCATATGATTCGAATTTGTCGGCCATAATCATTGATACTTCCCATCCCGGAGGAGAATTGTATATTCTTCCCATGTCGGGATCTTCCTCGTCCACAAAGATATCCTTGTATTTCTTGAGGTCCTCTACCGTCTTAAGATCCGGAGCCATAGGCTCTATGCCTCTTTCAGGATCACCTTCGATAACGTATGTCGGAACATAAAAACCTTGGGTGTTGTCGTCCATGTTTGTTCCGAGCTCCAGAACCTTTCCTGAAGCGATTCCTTCGTCATATTCCACTATGCTGTCAGACCAAGTCTCTATAAGAACATCAACATCCCCTTGCTCTAGACCCAGCCATATTGCCGCCGATGATCCCGGAATTATTTCTGTCTCAATTCCGTAAGCCTTGTCAATTATATAACCTGCAACAGAATTGTGGAACTTGTTGCTGTCCCATCCGCAGTCCGCCATCCTTATGGGTCCTTCAAAGGCCGCCTCTCCGGATTCTGTCTCAGATGCTCCTCCTCCACAAGCGGCAAGCGACAATGCCATCACAAATATTAGTGCCAAAATAAATAATCTCTTCAATTTTTTTCCTCCTTTTTTTTGTGAATCACAAACAATATTTTTCAAATCAAAACGCCTAAGGCAAAATAAATGCTCAGGCGCAATCACTCAAATTATAGATGCCCTTCAGGCCTTTCTTCTCGCAACCTATTAACATTATACAGATTGTCAGTTTGTTTGTCAAGCACGCCCCCCATAGGGGGCTTTGCGCAAAGCCCCTGTCCTCAATCCACTAAAACGTTTGTTTATTCCCGTTTTTTCCAAATTGCATATAAACAATTTCAATTCCTGCTCCATCCATTTCGTAAAGAGATACTACGTTCATCAAATCGCCGTTGTGGCCTGTGGCTTCAAGGTCGAATGTGTCCACCATATTCATAGCAACTATGACCCTTGAGTCAATGTTCCTTTCTGAAAACCAAGCCTTCAGCGTCATTGCAAACTGTTTTACACATATGTCCGTGCAGTCGCCCACCACCAGGTATGTTGAAATGGTCTTTCTGTTTTCTTCAAACCATTTGCCGAAATCCCCGCATACGAATCCATTCGTCGAATTCTTTTCCATAACTATTCCATTCTTGGAGTATCCCCTGAGCTCTCGAACTATCTCGGCTTCTCCTGTACCCTTTATGCAGTGGCTGGGATAAGCCTCAAACTCGACAGAATCCTCTACGTGCGAATCGTTCATGAAGACAATTTTCGAAAGAGGCAAAACTTCAAGCAATCCGGCAATCGGTTCTGCAAGCATTTCAATCCGCCGGTCTGAAAGGGCTCCGTCCCTGGCAAAACCCTCAAGCATG
>PKTO01000016.1 GCA_002869095.1 Clostridiales bacterium | reverse complement strand
GGAGCAGTAGCCCTGAAAGAAGCATAAAGGCAAGAAGCCAAGGCGCTGAATGCGGCGCCTTGGCTTCTGCCCGTTTTACTTGATTATTGACTCGATAAGGAATAAAATAATATGCATAATAGATTATTTGCGGGCAGGTGAATGCATGAATACGGACAATACAAAAAGGCCCATAGGAGTTTTTGACTCCGGCATGGGAGGCATAAGCGTTTTGGCGGAACTGATGGAATGGATGCCGAATGAAAGTTTCGTATATTTCGGAGACACCATGAACGCCCCTTATGGTGTGCGCCCGAAAAAGGAAGTAAGGGACTTGGCTTTTGATGCATGCGAATATCTTTCGGAAAAAAGAGTCAAAGCCATAGTTGTGGCGTGCAATACCGCAACCAGTGCGGCCATATCAGACCTTAGAAAAAATTTTCCAATTCCAATAGTGGGAATGGAGCCGGCGCTTAAAGTGGCTGTCGAGTCCCGTCCCCGGGGAGCAGTTCTTGTAATGGCTACACCGATGACCTTGAAGGAAAAAAAATTCCATGATTTGATGGAATGTTTTTCGCAAGAATGCCGAATAGAGACACTTCCTGCTCCGGGGCTTGTCGACCTGGTTGAAAGAGGAGTTCTGGAAGGCGATGAAGTCGAGGAGGAATTGCGGGGATGCCTTGGTGATTTGGCTGAAAAAGGCGTTTCGACAATAGTATTGGGCTGCACCCATTTTGTGTTTCTTGACGAGGCGATCAGCAAGATATACGGTCATGTGAGCCTGGTTGACGGAAACAAGGGCACGGCCAGACACCTCATGAACCTGTTGACGGGAAGAGATTTGCTAAACCGGGAGACGCTCGACGAGACAAGAGTCGATTTGTGTTCGTCTTCCGAAGATCCCGAAACAATAGATATGTTTAAAAGGCTGCTCAAGAATCGGATTGAAAAGATCATGAACAGCCGCAAAAAAATGGAGACCGAGAAAGAACTGGAAAAAAGGATAATCGAAGAAATTCGACTCGTGATAAGAGAAAACAAGAAATTGTCCGAAGTGGAAAAGAAGCTGATCTCCTACAGATACGGAATTCAACGCGACAAATTGACGGAAAGCGAAAAAATTGCAAGGAAACTGAACATGCCCAAGGCCAAAGTTGAAATACTGATGGAGAATGCGGAGAGAAAACTATTCAATATAATAAAGGACCGCATCTGAAAAACGGGCCTTGCAGGAAAGGGAGAAAAAAATGACATCCGACATGTTGCCGAGGTATATGATAATAGCGCTGGACATAGCAAAGCGCATATACGAAGGAGAATTGACAGAAGGGCAAAAAATCAGCGGACGGACAACGCTTGCCGCAGAATACAATGTTTCCCCCGAAACAATCCGCAAATCGGTCAAGCTTTTGAGAGACATGAAAATAGTGGAGATCATGCCCAAAAGCGGCATATTCATCAAGTCGAGGGAGCACGCATCCTCCTTCATGGGGACATACAAGGAAAAGGGGAGCATATCCGAGGTCAAGACCGACCTCAAGAATCTTCTGAAGCAAAAGAGCGATATTGAAAACAGAATACAGAAGGACATTGAGTACCTTATCGAGAACACCACCCGCATAAAAAAAATCAACGAATTGAACTTCAATAAAATAATTGTCGAGCCGGGCAGCGGCATAATAGGCAAGGCCCTAAGGGAGCTGTCTTTCTGGCAAAGCACGGGAGCGACAGTCGCAGGAGTAAGCAGGGGTGGGGATATCCACATATCGCTCGGTCCGGATTTTGTTATCGAAGAGGGGGACCTTCTTCTCTACATCGGGGGAGAGGAAACCGTCGAAAAAGTCAAAGGTATAATCAAAAAAGGAGAGCTTGACTCATAGCGCTTGCATATAGGCGAAACATATGGTAAAATTCATAAAACGTTAATAGATGGCTGTGAAGGAAATAGTACTGATGCTTAAAAGCGAAGAGAGCCGGTGGTTGGTGTGAACCGGCGGGAGAGCATCGGGAATCCGTTCCTGAGCCCGTCGGCTGAAAAATCAGTAGGCCGGTGCGTTTGGCAGGCGTTATTCTGCTTCAAGAGGACAGGCCGTCGGCCTGTCAATCAGGGTGGCAACGCGGGAAACTTCTCGTCCCTTCAGGGGGATTCGGGAGGTTTTTTTAATTTCAAAAGGAGGCAATGACATGTTGGACATCAAAAGAATCAGAAACGATTTCGATGAGGTTAAAAGGCTTTTGGAGATCAGGGGAAAAGGCGATTACGGACTGGGCAAGGTCGTCGAATTGGACGAAAGAAGGAGAGAAATAATCGGAGAGGTTGAAACCCTCAAAAACGAGCAGAACACTGCTTCCCGAGAGATACCCAAACTGAAGAAGGCGGGGGAAGACACATCCGGAATTTTCAAGGAGCTTAAAATACTATCCGGCAAAATAAAGGAAATGGATGTAGAGCTAAAGGAAATCGAAGGCAAAATGGAAGAAATGCTTCTGACCATTCCAAACACTCCCAGACCGGAAACTCCGGCTGGTTCTGACGACAGCGCAAACGTTGAAATCAGAAAATGGGGAACCCCCAGGGTTTTCGATTTCGAAGAGAAGGCCCACTGGGATGTCGGCACCGACTTGGGCATACTGGACTTTGAAAGGGCTTCCAAGATTTCAGGCGCCAGATTCAGCGTATACAAAGGGTCGGGAGCGAGACTGGAGAGGGCAATAATCAATTTCATGCTCGACCT
>PKTO01000011.1 GCA_002869095.1 Clostridiales bacterium | reverse complement strand
ATTCAAGAAACTGTTCGTACACCTTCCTCCTGTCGATTCCCCTTATGTGCGTCCCCTGGAAAGTCGCACCGTCTTCTATCCACACCAGATCGTAAATATTGTAATCATGGTCGGACAATATCTGCTCGAGCCTCCTGTTTTCGTTTTCGGGGCTGTCTGCCGACATGTTCATCAGATTCACTTCATGTCCGTCCGGAGCCACTTTATTGTATGCGCTTACTCCCAGCCAAAATACGCTGTCGGCATAGATGACGGTCAAAATCAGTGCGACAGTAATAATTACGAGTGTTTTTATCTTTATTCTAATATGTTTCATATTGACCCCCTTGATCGACAACGGTAATCGAATATGAATACGCCATATCTCCATTTATGTCGATTCCGGATGTCCCAAGCACAAACACTATCATGCAAACCGATGCCGCCGCCGCAATAGGAATTTCCACTTCCCTGTTCATGAAGCTTCTTATTCTGTTCCAAACCGAAGGCTTTTCGCTCTCCATCTTCATTATTTCTTCGATTACCCTTTCCCGGCTTTCAAATTTCACTTCGCCCATCGAATCGCTCCATTTTTTCAAACCGTGTCCCTCCCTTCCGAAAGCTGTCTGCTAAGCTGTTCCCTCGCCCGCTTCAGCCGCATTTTCACTGCACTGTTTCCAATATCCATGACCTCTGAAATTTCATCTATGCTCATACCGTCAAAATAATGCAGAACTACAATCTGCCTGTATATTGGCTTTAATTTGGAGACCGCATTGTTTATGTCCATTACATCAACAATCTCGTTTTCAAACGATACGCTTCCCGCTCTCTCCAATTCAAAAGCACATTCTTTTGGTTTGTTCTTTCTATAATGCATCTTGATGTTGTTCATGAGAATTCTATATAGATATGTACGAACCTTCGCTTCCCTTCTGAAACGGCTTGAATTCCTATAGAAATTCAGGAATGTCTCCTGCACCAAATCCTCTGCAAGCGATGTTTCGCCGGTGATTATGGCTGCTGTCCTCTTTAGATA
Source organism: Clostridiales bacterium (assembly GCA_002869095.1). Lineage (GTDB taxonomy): Bacteria > Bacillota > Clostridia > Peptostreptococcales > BM714 > BM714. The sequence continues at coordinate 2,715 of PKTO01000011.1, read as the reverse complement.
ATCGCCATGCTCATCCATTATTTCATTCATCCATCTCAGTTTATCCTGCATGTTTTTTCCTCCTACTGTTTAGATGCAAAACAAACAGTTCAGGTCACATTTTTTTATATGCAATATGTTTTTTTGTCCTTTTCAACATAATCATACTCTATCAATGCAATGATTGGAAACACAAAAGACCCGAGCCATTTGGCAAGAGTCTTTTGTGTATACGATTGAAATGCTGCCAATCAATCGAAAGTCCTGTATTTTTCGGATTTTTTCAGCACAAGCTTTGAATAGCTTGTCTGGTAAGTCTTGTGTTTGTTGTAGTACATTTTCAAATTATAGGGGCCCCTATTATACTCTGACAGTATTTTATGGTAGTCGTCTCCATAAACTCTCTTCAAATGATTCAGATATATTATCCCAAGTGCGAAATTGTACTCGGGCTCAAAAATCTTTGAAGAATCATAGCGAACGTCAAGACGGTATCCATACCTGTACGCCAGCCATTTTTCGGTATCAGGTATTATCTGCATGTAGCCGCGGTCCTTCGATGTGCCGACTGCAAATTTATTGAAATTGCTTTCAGTTTCTATAAGCCCCAATATTACTGAAGGTTCCATTTTCAGCTTGTCGCAATATCCAAGCAATATTGCCGATTCCTGAAGGTTCAAAGGTGTTCTTTCCGCCAAGTCGGTAATTCTTTCCAAATCGCTGCCAAGATTGACTGTTACGTATTTTTGAACGCTTTCCAACTGTTTTACTATTTCGTTCTTGTCGAATATTTCTCCGTAAAGATTCTCATATTCCGAGTTTCTTTCATCTAAAAACATTATTTCTTTTGTGAAAAGATTGTATTTATGAATTGACTCGGAAGAAGGATTTTCGCTGGCCAACATGAATTTCGTCTCACGATATTGTTCTTTTATGCTCTTTGCCGCACCCATTAAAGCAAATATGGCGATGCAAAACCCAACTGCAATAATGAAATATCTGAATTTGGATTTGAGCGTGTGTTTAAAGAGGAATTTCATTTCCGACCACCTTTGTCTTTGTTGGCATACACTTATTATATATCCTAAACGCTTTTCTTTATATTAAATGTTTTTTTCACGCAAAACAAAAGACCGCCCTTTTCAAGGCGGCAATGCTGAAATCTATGAATTCAATGATTCGTATTTTTTTTCCAGAGAAAGAATCTTGTTTGAGTAGCTGGTGGAGTATGTTCCATATTTTTGATAATACTCTTTCAAATTGTAGGGTCCCCGATTATATTCCGATAAAATTCTATTGAAGTTGTCTCCGTATGCCTTGTGGAGAATGTTTATATATAGAGCCGAAAGCCCTATGTTGTATTCCTCTTCAAATATTCTTTCAGGATCATATTCCAATCCTATATCATCGCCATATTCCTCCGCAAGCCATTTTTCAGTACCGGGGATTATCTGCATGTATCCTCTGTCCTCATGCGTACCCACCTCGTATTTGTTGAAATCGCTTTCAAGCTCCATCATTGCAAGCAAAAGCGATGTCCTGATTCCAAGGTCTTCTGAATACTTGACAATCGTCAAGGCGGCTTCCTCAGGCAATGGAGTCGCTTCCATTATCCTTGAGGCCTTCTCAATTATTGCCGGATTATCATATGCCGAAAGCTCTTTGGCCGTTTGAACCTTTTGCATCAACTCATTATCATAGATGTACTTGAATTCTCCATTAAGTTCTNCTGCAACCGGAAGATCCGTTCCAATATTGCCGTACTCGTTTTCTGTTTCTGCATATGCCGCCAAGGCAAACCCGATTACTAGAATAGGCACCAACAGCAAATAGAATTTTTTCAGTTCTTTTTTGTTTAAAACTTTCATAATTACTCCCCTTAAAAAATTTTAAGGCATATGCAGATGCATACGCCTTTAAATGACAACTATTGAATTATAACAGAACGATATGAAAAATCAAGCCATTTCCCTAAAAAATATGCCGTAGGCCCTGTAAGCCATATACAAATCAACCTTGCTGATCAATTCAAACGGGGAATGCATGCTTAAAACCGGCAATCCCATGTCTACAACTTCGGCACCTTTATTGGCCAATATATAGGCTATTGTGCCGCCGCCTCCCTGGTCGACCTTGCCTACTTCCGCTGTCTGCCAGGCAATATTCTCTTTTTCCAGGAGAATCCTCAATTTTGAGACATATTCAGCGTTTGCATCGTTTGAACCGGACTTTCCTCTTGATCCTCCGTATTTTGAAACAGAGACTCCTCTTCCAAGATAGGCTGAATTCAATTTATCGGAGACTTCAGGATAATCTGGGTCAAAGCCATTCACCACATCTGCAGAAAGGACATTTGTTTTTGACAACAATCGCCTTAGCATAAGTTCATCATAACGTCCCTTTGAGCGAAAGAGTATTTCCGCCATGAAGTTTTCAAAAAAGCTCGAAAGCATGCCTGTGTTTCCAACGCTGCCTATTTCTTCTTTGTCGCTGAAAACAGCCACTGCGCTTCTTTCATACGATTCTTTCGATAATATGGCTTTCATTGCGGCAAATGAACATGAACGGTCGTCCTGCCCGTATCCGATGACCATCGATCGGTCAAAACCCGAATCGCGCGCCTTTCCGGCAGGAACCACTTCAAGCTCTGCGACTTTGAAATCGTCCTCCTTGATGCCGTACATTTCATCAAGAATCTTCAGCATGCGGGACTTGAACGGATTCTTTTCTTGGTCA
>PKTO01000010.1 GCA_002869095.1 Clostridiales bacterium | reverse complement strand
TTTGATTCAAAAGACCCCGATGACTACGTTAAAGGATTTCCATGGCATCCTCAAAGCGGAATAGAAACCGTAACATATTTGATTGACGGAAGAATAGAGCATGAGGACAGCTTGGGCAACAAGGGGACAATATATGGGGGAGACTGTCAATGGATGACTGCGGGTAGCGGGATCGTCCACAAGGAGATGCTGATTGAAAGCCCGCATCTGTTGGGGGTTCAGCTTTGGGTAAACCTGCCGTCAGAGAAAAAGATGGTGAATCCGGAATATCATAATATTGAAAGCTATGAAATCAAGGCTGCAGAGACCGAAAAGGCTGTAGTCAAAGTGATTTCGGGAAGTTACGGAGGCGTTTCAGGGACGGTCGAAAGTGCCGGAGCCGATATATCGCTTTTGGATGTGGAAGTGAAGCCTTATGAAAATTTTGAATACAGAACCGATACCACATTGAATGTTTCGGCCTTTGTCATCGGAGGGAAAGGTTTCTTTGACGAGGAGAGGAACGATTTTGTCAGCAAGGGCACTCTGGCTCATTTCGAGGAGGGGGAACGAATAGAAGTTGCTGCTAGCAGCGAGGGGGTAAGATTTTTGCTTTTGGCGGGAATGCCATTGAAGGAAGAAATTGCATGGAGGGGTCCCATAGTAATGAACAGCAAGGATGAACTGGAAAAGGCTTTCGAGGAATTGGACATGGGAACCTTCGTGAAGAATAAAGATTAAACGCCTTATTGATAAAAAGTTTGTAATGAATGATTAAATAGTGTATACTTATAGAGTTGTAGATAAGATTTCATTGAAGCTGCACATGAATATTGATTCAGTCGCGGCTTTTTTTATGGAAAGTATAATTAGAAGCAGAAAGGAAATGTATGCAAACCATTAATTTTAAAGAGTTGACAATTTCAGAAAAGATCATGAAAGCCGTGGATGATATGGGCTTTGAAGAGGCCACACCCATACAAACGCAATCGATTCCGTACCTTCTTAAGGGCACGGATATAATAGGCCAGGCCCAAACGGGAACAGGCAAAACGGCAGCCTTCGGGATACCTTTGCTTGAAAAGATTTCACCGAACAAAAAAGATTTGCAGGCAATGGTAATATGCCCCACAAGGGAGCTTGCCATACAGGTGTCTGACGAGATCAAGAAGCTTTCCAAGTACATGAATCGGATAAATGTATTGCCGGTTTACGGGGGACAGCCCATAAGCAGACAGATTCATGCGCTCAGAAAAGGCGTGCAAGTTGTAGTAGGAACTCCAGGAAGGCTCATGGACCACATGAGAAGAGGAACGATCGACGTTTCCCACATCAACATGGTGGTTCTGGATGAAGCCGACGAAATGCTCAACATGGGTTTCAGGGAAGACATAGAAACCATTCTGAAGGATACGCCATCTGAAAGGCAGACGGCTATGTTTTCAGCCACACTTCCCAAGCCTATATTGCAGATAGCAAAAAAATACCTCAAGGATTACAAGATTCTTAGAGTTGCCCACAAGGAATTGACTGTTCCCAAAATAATGCAATCCTATATAGAGGTCAAGCAGAGAAACAAATTCGAGTTGCTCACAAGGCTGATAGACATAAACAACCCCAATCTGTCGCTCGTTTTCTGCAATACCAAGAGGCGTGTGGACGAGATAGTCCAGGAACTGCAAGGAAGGGGATATTTTGCCGACGGTTTGCACGGAGACCTTAAGCAATCCCAAAGGGACAGGGTAATGAACAGCTTCAGGAACGGCGTAATAGAGATTCTGGTTGCCACAGACGTTGCGGCACGGGGAATAGATGTGGATGATGTTGAAATAGTTTTCAACTACGATGTTCCTCAGGACGAGGAGTACTATGTCCACAGAATCGGAAGAACAGGAAGAGCCGGAAGGGAAGGACAGGCAATAACCTTTGCCTTCGGCAAAGAAGTTTACAAGCTCAAGGCTATCGAAAGATATGCAAAAACAAAAATCAAAAGAGAAAAAATGCCTTCGATAAACGATGTTGAAGAGGCGCGCTTCAATGGACTGGTCCAACAGGTTGGGCAAATCGTTGAAAACGAGAATATCCGCAAGGAAACCCATATGATCGAGAAGCTTCTTGAAGAGGATTATTCAACATTGGATATAGCGGCGGCGCTTCTTAAAATGGTTATGGGCGAGAGCAAGCAGGAAAGCAAGAAAACCGACACTGCCATAAAGGAAAATGGGTCGGAGCCCGGAATGGCCAGACTGTTTATCAACATCGGCAAAAAACAGGGCGTTCGCCCCGGAGATGTTGTGGGAGCCATAGCTGGAGAAACTGGCATGCCGGGAGACCTTATAGGGTCGATAGACATCTTCGACAAATATACATTTGTCGAAGTTCCCATAAAACATGCAGACAAGGTTCTTAGAATAATGGGCAGAAACACCATAAAAGGGCAACCCATACAAATTGAACCGGCAGCGGCAAAATAACTGCATATTATTTGACGAGATGAATAACAGGAGGCGCGAACATGCATTTGCGCCTCCTGTTTATTTTTGGCATGAATTGGGATATAATATAGAATGGAATAATGTGGAGAGGATTGAGTCTATGGCTTTTGTATACATATTGGAATGTTCGGACGGAAGCCTTTACACAGGCTGGACTTCAAATCTTGAAAAAAGGATTGCAAGGCACAACGAGGGAAAGGCTTCGAAGTACACAAGGTCGAAGAGACCGGTTGTTCTTAAATATTTCGAGC
>PKTO01000340.1 GCA_002869095.1 Clostridiales bacterium | reverse complement strand
GAAATGTCCAGATTTTCAAGGCTGTCTCCGTAAACAGTTTCTATGTCTCTTTGGACTTTTATAAGCGTATTATAGTGCTTTAACATGTCGGCAAGCTTGAATTCCGGGAACCCATGCTGTTTCAATGAAAAAACATGGCCCGGTCCGCGAATTTTCATGTCTTCCTTTGCAATTTCGAACCCATCGCTGCATTTCTTAAGGATTGAAGCTTTTTCCATTGTTGATTCGTCCTTCTTGTCAGTTGCGAGATAACAAAAGGAATCATGAGTTCCTCTTCCTACCCTTCCGCGCAATTGATGTATTTGGGCAAGGCCGAATCGTTCGAATGAATCTATAGCCATAATTGTGGCATTTGGCACATCTATTCCCACTTCGATTACAGTTGTAGATACAATCATGTCTATTTGGCCGTTTCTGAAAGCTTTCATTATTCTGTTCTTTTCGGCTTGAGGCAATCTGCCATGCAAGGCTGAAATATTGAAAGAAGGAAATATTGAACCGCTAAAATGTTTAAATGTTCCTTCAACCGAAGCAATTGAATCATCTTCATCATCTATTCGCGGGCAAACATAAAAGACTTGCCTCCCTGAAAGCATTTCACTGCTCATATGTTCATACATGGCTTGCCTTTCCCTTTCGCCGACCGAAAGGAAAGTCTTGACAGGCTTAAGCGGCTTGTTTGGTTTTTCGGTCAAGCGAAGTATCTCCATGTCTCCAAAAATTATCTCTGATATTGTTCTTGGAATAGGAGTCGCCGACATGACTATGATTTGGGGCGATGAACCTTTTTTGACAAGCGAATCATGTTGTTCGACGCCAAAGCGATGACGTTCGTCTGTAATTATCAAACCGAGATTGTAAAAAGTCACATCCTCCTGTATTATTGCATGTGTTCCGATGACAAGATGGCATTTTCCGTTTTTAAGCCTTTCCTTTATTTTTGATTTGCTTTCAGAATTTGCGGTAAGGAGTTCAACCTTCATTCCGCTTTTCCCGAAAAGTTGTTTGAACGTGTTGTAGTGCTGTTCGGCAAGCAATTCGGTTGGTGCCATGATTGCGGTCTGGTATCCGCTTAAATGGGACTGTATGGCCGCCATGAAGGCAATCAATGTCTTGCCTGTCCCAACATCACCCTGCAAAAGAATTTTAGGACAATTTTTGCTATGCAAAAGAACCGAAAGGCTGGAAATGACCTTCAATTGGCTGCCGGTAAGTTGAAAAGGTAGCATTTTTACGCTTTCGTCGTTTTGTGGACTGAATGGTTTCATTGCTGAAACCGATGTATTCAAAAGCCGGGTTTTCTTCATTATAAGAATCGTCATCTGAAGCATGAAAAATTCCATATATACCAGTTTTTCAATAGCTGTTTTATATTCCCTGGAATTCAACGGAAAATGCATTGATTTCAATGTTTTAAGCTGTGATTCGAATTTACGTGAACGGATTATTCTTTCGGGAAGCAATTCGACAGGAGCCTTTGATTTTTTTAGAGCAAAAGACACGCATTTTCTGAAATCTTTCTGCGACAAACCAGGCAGGTTTTTATAGACTGGCAAAATCCTGCCAAGTTCTTCAGGATTAACAAATTCCGGATTGACCATTTGAGTACGTGAATATTTTGATGAGGCTTTTCCATAAAACAAATAAATAGTGCCTTCTTTTATTCTTTTGAAAATGTAGCGGGAATTGAAAAAAACAATTTCCAATTCTCCGGTTGGATCAAAACAGTGGACAATAAGATAAGACTTCCCGCTTTTGGATCTTTTGGCGATGGCCTTTTGAACCTTGACCCTTACTGTGCTCGGTTTTGAATCAATCAAATCGCATACTTTCGTAACACTTGAGCAATTCTTGAAGCTATTTGGAAAATAGTACAAAAAATCCTTAACCTCTTCTATTCCCAACGAATGGAACAAATCCTTTTTCTTTGGACCAATGCCAGGTATGTTCAATATGTCGCTCTTTTCCAAATTATCACCCCGTAAACGAAAATGAATGTTCTGCAAAGCCCAATCTCTAGGGCCAGCATTAAGCTGGCCCATGGAATTTATCTATAGATTTATAATGAATGTTTGTAAATTGCGGCTATTTATTCGACCGAAATGATGTAATGGTATACAGGCTGTTTGCCTTCATATACTTCGACATCGATTTCATCGTTTAGATTTTCTATGTTTTCCAAAAGTTCCTGGGCCATTTCGGCTTCAATGGAATCGCCGTAATAAATCGTTATTATCTCGTCATCTTCACCGACGGCTTTTTCCAATACTTCAAGGGCAACGGTGTTTATGTCTTTACCGACACTTACTATGTCGCCGTTATATATGCCCAATATGTCGTCTTTTTTAATTTCAATGTCATTGAAGAAGGAATCCCTGACAGAATAGGTTACCTGTATCGTCTTCACTTCTTTCATTGCGTCGGTCATATGAAGAATATTTTCATCGATTCCGGCATCCGGATTGAATGAAAGCATTGCCGTGATGCCCTGCGGTATTGTTTTTGTTGGAACTATTGAAATTTTGCTTTCTGAAATTTTTTGAGCCTGTTGGGCGGCAAGTATGATATTGCTGTTGTTTGGCAGAATGATGATCTCATCCGCATTTATGTCATCTATTGACGACAGCAATTCTTCCGTGCTTGGATTCATGGTCTGACCGCCCTCAATGATCTTGTCAACATTCAAATCATTGAATATCTCTGTGATTCCATCGCCCATGGCAACCGCCAT
>PKTO01000031.1 GCA_002869095.1 Clostridiales bacterium | reverse complement strand
CTCGATGCAAGAATAGCAAATATAATATAGAGTGAATTATTTCCATTTTCTTTCAGCTGGGGTCAGGCATCATTGTATCACTTTTGTGTGATACAATAGTTTTATCAAACACCTATGGAGGCTTAATATGGCTCGAAAACCTCGCATACACTTCGAAGGAGCATTATATCATGTGATTGTTCGGGGTAATAATCGTGAATTTATCTTTAAAGACGACAATTGGAAGCAAAAATACCTGGAAACAATCAAACGCTATAAATACAAATACGGATTTAAACTTTATGCATATGTCTTAATGGATAACCATGCCCATATGCTGATTGAAGTCAATAATGCCCCTTTGTCAAAAATAATGCAATGCATCCAGCAAGTATTTACACAGACATACAACCGAAAAGCCAACCGGACAGGTCACGTTTTTGAACAGCGTTATAAAGCTATCCTATGCGAAAAAGATCAGTACTTGCTGATGTTGATACGATACATTCATCAGAATCCATTAAGGGCAGGGATCAATAACGGTTTGAACTACAATTGGAGCAGTTATATCGAATACCTTGATGAAACAAAAAATGATTTATGCGATGTTGAATTTCCATTGTCCTTGTTTAAAAACAGACTGGATCGATTTGTTGAATTCATGAATGAAGAAGAGACTGAAATCAAGAAGGTGTCTATTAGAGAATTCTCAGAGAACATTGATGAATATAAAGAAATTAATAAGGATAATGGTGAATCAACAACTTATGATTTAGAAACAATAGTAGCAAGAGTCTGTGCCGTGCTGAATCTTGAAGTGGATCAAATATCCTCAAAAACGAGAAAAAGGGAAATTGCAAATGCAAGACAGCTTATTGCATTCATTGCTTCTAAAAATCCGGAAATCAAGCAAAAGGAAATAGCAGAAAGGTTTAACATTAATCAAAACAGTGTGTCAATGATGCTGTCCAAAGAAAATACATGGGCAAAATATGAAAAAGAGATAGCTGAATTAATGATTTATTGATGCCTGACCCCATTGTTTCGTAGTTTTAAATCTGTTATTCAAATTTTGCATCTATGTGTTTTTCGATTTCGTCAAAAACGCTTTCCCATGATTTCCTTTTGACAAATTCCTTTCTTATTGAAGAGTCCTCCGTTCCCGAAGCGCGGTCGATCTGCGTTGAAATGGCATCGGCAAATCTTTGGGCGTAGTCATTTTCATCCTGCTTGAGGGGTTTGTCCACCGAAACCATTCTGGGCAAGGATACCGTGATGGAATTCTGCGAAGCCATCATTTCTTGGCCAAACCAGTCTTTGAGTCCCCCGAGTTCGGAAACGACAAGTTTCATTCCGCATGCGGCGGCTTCAACCAATACAAGCGGAAGACCCTCGTAAAAGGATGGCAGGGCAAAAACGCCGCTTTGCCTGAAAAGCTTTGCAAGCTCGCACTGGTCCATATTCCCCATCAGCCTTACACCCTTCATTTTGTTTGCCCTGCCTGCAAGGCTGTCGTATTCCATTCCCTTTCCCGAACCCGCAATGCAAAGTTCCGCACCTGGCCTTCTGGACGACACAATTTCGAATGCGTCGAGAAGGCTCTTGACGCCTTTGGCTTTGCTTATTTTTCCGGCGTAGACTATTTGCCCCGGTTTTCTGGCGGCTTCCGAATCGTGTTCGTTGAAGCAATTCCTGTCATATCCGGCACCGGTTATTTTTATCATTTCGGGAGACACATCGTAGAATTCGCAAATCCTTCTCTTCTGGAAATCATTGAGTGCAAAGATCCCGTCCAGCTTCCTGCAGGAATTTATGACTTTCAATCTATGCTTCCCATTTTTTTCCATCTGCCTCAAATCACTTCCATGGGAAAACGCGAAAACCGGAAGCTCGGGAAAAGCTTCCCTCACAAGCGCTGTCAGGAGCCACAGATGGTGTGTAAGAACGACATCCGGTTCAAAAGATTCGACAGCTTCTTTCAAGCTTCGGCTGAAGCTTTCCTGCCAAATCTCCAATTTTTTTCCTGTGAGTTCATCGTAGCGAGTGCTTTCATAAGGCATCTCGTCGCTCATTCCCACAACAGGAAGGGGAGTTGGCCGCTCTCAAAGATGACCGGCTCGAAGCATACGCCCTCCGGAAGGCAATACGACTTCTTGTTTTCATAAAACGGCACTCCGGCAATGAGTGTTTGATTGTAACCCCTTTTATCCGCTTGATGCAGAATGTTTTTGGCAAAAATTCCGCTTCCCGTCTTTCCGGGCTGCTGGGCAATCACATGCAGTATTTTTTTCATTGCCTTTCTCCTTGCAAATTTTTATTTTTGCGGATTTGAAATGCGAGATTGCTTATCTCCTGACGATTCCCAGCACCAGCTTCATAAGCCTCGACAAAGGACACATGTATATGCACCAGAAGCGTTTGCCAAAAACAATTTCAGCAACAATGGCAAGTATGACGCTTCCTGCCATAAGCCTGAAAAAATTATACCATTTGATTCCGGCACTGTCCGAAAAGGCAACAAGCACAAATATAAGGAATGCGGCATATGCTGAAAAAAACAGCCATCCTGCAATATTTGCCTTTTGGGAATATTTCTTTAACCTGCCCGGCGAATCTCCGCCTGCAAAATCGAGTAGATTTCCGATCGGGCAAGTGTCGTAGCAAAAGCTTCTTTTTTTCCTCAAGGCCGTTTCAATCAATGCGTAAGCAAAAATCAGAAAAATCCCATACCATATGCGAAAAACGCAAACGATT
>PKTO01000145.1 GCA_002869095.1 Clostridiales bacterium | reverse complement strand
TGATTCGCATCAAGGATGCTGCTAATTCTTTGAGCCACCATGACAACGATTGAATTTTTTGTCTTTGTTTTAAGTGCGTCTTGAATTTTGACTTCGGTTGCCACGTCAACGGCACTTGTACTGTCGTCTAAAATAAGAATGTAGGGCTTTCTTATCAAGCCTCTGGCTATGGAGATCCTTTGCTTTTGACCGCCGGAGAGATTTACCCCTTTCTGGCCTAAAAGGGTATCATAACCCTTTTCGAAGCTTTCAATGAATTCCTTGGCTCCCGACGCTCGTGCCGATTCATCCAATTCGCTCATGGTTGCATCCGATTTGCCGTATCTGATATTATCGCCTATTGTTCCCGAAAAAAGCAGAGACTGCTGCAAAACAATGCTTATGCGGCTGCGTAAAAATGTTCTTTTCATTTTCCTGATATCCACCCCTCCAATTGTGATTCTTCCCCCGGACACATCATAGAGTCTTGGAATGAGATTCACCAGTGTGGATTTGCCGGAGCCTGTGGAACCGATTATTGCAACTTTCTCGCCCGGTTTTGCAGTAAATGAAATGTCAGTAAGGACCGGTTCGATCGCATGGTCCCCATAGCTGAAGGATACCTTTTCAAAAACCAAGTCTCCCTCAAGCCTGTCAGCACATACGGCATCTTCGCAGTCATTTATATCGGGAGCGGTTTCAAGAACTTCCTCAATTCTTTCAGCCGATGCCTGGGCCCTTGAGTACATCATCATCATTCCCGCAACCATCATTATTGAAACCAATAATTGCAAAAGGTAGTTTATGAATGCGATAACCTTTCCGACTTGAATATTCCCATTGGCCACTTCTATGTTTCCAAACCATAGAACCGCTACAATTCCCACATTAAGCAAAATCATTATTATGGGGAACATTACAGCCATTATTCTCGAAACCTTTACCGTACTGTCCATATAGTCGTCATTGGCCTTGGAAAAACGCTCTCTCTCGAAATCTTCCCTTACAAAGGCCTTGACCACTCTGATTCCCGATAAATTTTCCTGCATTACGGTATTCACAGCGTCCAATTTGCTTTGGACAATCCTATAGAGCGGATACCCCTTTTTAAATAAAATCACCATTGTCATGCTTAGAAGAGGAACAAGAACAAGCAGTATCAGAAACAGTCTGGGGCTAATCATATATGTCATTATAAGGCTTCCAACAAACTGTATAGGAGCTTTAACCATTATTCTCATCATCATCATCATCATTCTCTGAACTTGAACGATGTCATTTGTGAGTGTTGTAATCAGATTTCCGGTTTTCAGCTTGTCCACATTGCTGAAAGACAGATTTTGGACATGCGAAAACATCTCTTCCCTTATGTCTGTGCCGGCATTTATGGCCGCTTTTGCCGAAAAATATGAACAGCCTATTCCGCCCGCAAAACCGAAAAGAGCCACCAGAAGCATAAGAACAAGCGTGCTCCATACATATGCCGCATCTCCGTTTGCAATCCCTATATCAACAATCCTTTGCATGAACATGGGCTGAGCCAAATCCATCATAACTTCCAAAACCATAAAAGACGGAGCAGTGACCGCAAGGACCCAATATGGCTTCAAAAACATGAAAATCCTATTCATTTTTTTCACCTGGCCCCTCGTGCTTCGCAAACAAAATATTGGCCTGCATCTTGTCAAGCAGATCCTCGAGCAATTTTATCTGCTTTTGATCAAAATCCTTGAATATTGTTTGGTTCAATTCCTCATATATGCCATTGACATCGCTTTCGACCAGCCTGCCTTTGTCCGTAAGATAAACATTCGATATCCTCGAGTCGCAAGGGTCCTGCATTTTTGTAACGAATCCGGCATTTTTTAACCGTTTTACCATTTTTGCCACAGTGGAGGGTTTTATCCCAAGTGTCTTGCTCAGTTCGCTTCCGCTTAGACCGTCTTGTTTCCAAAGGGCAAACAAAAGAGGCGGTTGCCCCCTGTACAAACCCACCTTTTCCAAGTCCTCATGGGTTTTATGAGCTGTCATTTTGGAAGTATGCATGTATTTGTGGAAAACTTTGAATTTGCCGTTATGCATTGTTGAACCCCTTGATTTAATTTGCCTGCTAACAAAATATGAAAAACACGGAAAGGTTAGCCGGCTAACCTTTCCGTGTAAATGATATCATTTTTGCGGTTTTATATCAACGCCGTTAAAAGAAGACTGACCCGTAGATAACTCTCCACTTCGCTGGCTTCATTTAGCGTATGCTTCTTTATGATTAAAACTAAAAAACTTTATATTCTTATTAAAATTCAATTCATCAATATTGGATCATTCCGCTTAAAAAGCATAATTATTTAGCAATTCTGCAAAAATATTTTATTGACATGCTGTTTCCTCCGCGTCGAACCGCAAGCCATGATGCTTTTGCCTGTATGCATGTTGTCGCTTAATCGACGTTTATATAAACAGCCGTTGCATCGTCGTGTCTTCGCAGCCTTTTATATGTTTCAATTTTAGGATCGCTTTCCTCAACGTCCCTGATCATTTTAAGCAGGGGTTTCATACCCTCATTCTTACTCTTTGCAAGCAAATCCTCCACGGATAACAAATCGTACTTGTTATGGATTGAAGAGAACCCGTCGCTCATCATAAGTATCTCTTTGATGTTGTCCACCCGATATTCTCTATATATGCCATTTTGTATTGCATTGACATCGTGCTCGAGTATGTAATAGCCGTCTTCGGAATTCATCTTGGACCGGTTTTC
>PKTO01000156.1 GCA_002869095.1 Clostridiales bacterium | reverse complement strand
TGATTTGCTTTACATAAGAATATTATATTATTGTCATTGACTAGTCAAGCATTTTTTAAAATATTGCATCAACAAAACTTTCAGGATCGAATTTTTGAAGATCCTCAATTTCTTCTCCAACACCTATATATTCAACAGGTATCCCCAACTCCGAAACAAGTGCAAAAACAATTCCCCCTTTTGCGGTTCCGTCAAGCTTTGTCATTATTATTCCGCTTATATCGGCAATTTCATTGAATGCTTTGGCCTGATTAAGAGCATTCTGCCCCGTAGTTGCATCAAGCACAAGATATGTTTCAAGAATCGATTCAGGAGCTTCCCTCTTGATGATTTTCGTTATTTTGCCCAATTCATTCATAAGATTCTTTTTGTTGTGCAAGCGTCCCGCCGTATCACAAATCAACACGTCCATATTGCGCGCTTTTGCCGATATTATTGCATCGTACACCACCGAAGCGGGATCGGCTCCTTCCTTTTGTGCAATCAAATCGCTTTTCGATCTTTCGACCCAAACCTTAAGCTGGTCTACTGCAGCTGCCCTGAATGTATCGGCAGCTGCAATTATGACCTTTTCCCCTTCATTGGTGAATTTGCTTGCTAGTTTTCCGATGGTTGTTGTTTTTCCAACCCCGTTTACCCCAATAACCAATATTATGCGCAACCCACTCTGTTTTTCATGGTTTTCGCTTTTCCCGGCTGTTTGAAGCTTTTCGGCCATCAAGGTCTTAAGTATGTCTTTTACGTTTCCAGCATCCCTTATTTTTTCATTTCTTACTGCCGTCTCAAGCGAGTCCATTATTTCAACAGTTGTTTCATATCCCACATCGGATAAAATCAGCAAATCCTCGAGTTCCTCGTAAAATTCATCGTCGATGGCTTTTGATGAATTGAACAATGCGTCAATCTTGCCGGTAAAACTGTCTCTGGTTTTTCCCAATCCTTCTTTTAGTCTTTCGATGATATTTTTCAAGTCTCCACTCCTAACTTGCCTTGTCTTTGATTTTCAATGACACTATTTTTGATATTCCCTTTTCTTCCATTGTGACCCCGTAAAGAACATCGGCTATTTCCATTGTCCCTTTTCTGTGGGTAATTATTATGAATTGAGAATTGCCGGTAAACTTTTTCAGGAAAGAAGCAAATTTGTATACATTCACATCGTCCAATGCCGCCTCAATTTCATCAAGCACGCAAAACGGTGAAGGTTTTTTCATAAGTATTGCAAAAAGCATCGCTATCGCTGTCAAAGACTTTTCCCCGCCCGAAAGCAAATTCAAGTTCTGAAGCTTTTTGCCTGGAGGCTCAGCATATATGTCTATATGTGAATTCAATATGTCGTCGGTATCTTCGAATATTATTTCCGCCCGTCCGCCATTGAACAGTTGATTGAAAGTCTTGTCGAAATTACTGTTGATTTCTTTTATTTCCTCTTTGAAAATTTTAACCATCTTGTCTTCCAGTTTGACAATAAGATCCTCGAGGGTGTCTTTTGCCTCCATCAAATCACATTTTTGTTTGCTTAGAAATTCAAATCTATGCAAAACTTCATCATATTCCTTTATCGCCGCCTTGTTTATTTCCCCAAGCAGTTCTATTTCGGATTTCAATTCATTTATGCGTTTGGCCATTTGATTTCTATTTGCGATTTCAGTCCTTTTTTCCATTGCCTCTATATACGAAAGCTGATAAACTTCCCATAATTGCTTTATGAAGTGGTCATAACCCATTTGATTTCTTGTATCCGCCATTTCCACCTTGTGATATTTTTCTTTTTCATTCAAGATGTCTTCATCAATCTTTTCCAGTTGTTCTTGCGCTCCCCTCGCAATGGCGGAATTTTCCTCGATAGCCATTGAGCACGTTTCGTTTGTTTTTTCAAGCTGCTTGATTGCGGAAGCCAAGCCGTCCAAAATCCCCTTTTTTCCTACGATTTCTTTTTCGTATTGTTCGGCTTTGTCAGTCAGTTCCTTCAACTGGGATGCATAGCCTTGTGAGTTTGCATCCATGTTCCTGATTGACAAGTCTACACGCATTATTTCAGACTCGATGCTTTTTCCTTTTTCCGACATAATCGCAAGTTTAACTTTGTTTGCGTTCAATGATTCCTTCAATACGTCCAACTCGTTTGAAAGCTCCTTTTCGGCTTTTTCCGATTCTTCTATCGTTTTCTCCTGATTGAAGCTGTTTTCTTGCATTTCTTTGACTTTTTCGGCAATTGAAATTCTTCTTTCGTGTATGTTGCTTGCTTCTGTTTGGATTTCTTTGAATTCATTGTTTATGGTTGCCTGTTTATCTTTCAATGTTTGGATTTTCGTTGCGGATATTTCCAGGTTTGCGGAAAGTTTTTCGATTTTTCTTTCGATTTCATTGATTTCTTTTTCTTTATCCTTCAATTCATTTTCGCTTGAAATCTTAAGCTTGAATATTTTCTCAAGATTCATAGTTTCTTCATTCAACAATTTGTCTTTCTTTAAAATTTCTTTTGAAGTTTCTTCAAATATTCTCTTTCTTGACAGGAGCCCTGCGCTTCTCCCCTTGGCACTTCCACCTGTAATTGTTCCTCCTGGATTGAATACATCGCCGTCCAATGTAATAAGCCTGCTCCCCTTGCAGCCTTTTTTCAAGAGCCTGGCAGCAGTTGAAGAATCGCGCACTATGACAATGTTTCCCAATAAATAATCCACAATGTTTTCAAATTTCTTGTCAAAATTTATAAGTTCCTTGGCTTTTCCTACAATCCC
>PKTO01000022.1 GCA_002869095.1 Clostridiales bacterium | reverse complement strand
TTTGGTTGGGTCATTAGGGTTTAGGCTGGCACCGAAAGGTGAGTTTTCATTTGATGAGCCCATACCAAACTCGTCACAGTTTTGCCTTCCTATGACAATGGCATCTTCATCAAGGAGACGCTGTAATGCTGTAGCCGTAAACATAGATTCAAATCCCGAGCAGATAAAAGAGCAATTCGATTCCCTTTCAGTGGAGTATCCTTTTGAAGATTCCATTTCAAAAGACGACACAGTATTTCGGAACGGCACATATTCTCTTAAAATCGAGAGCCGAAATTCCAATTCGGAATCCAAATTGACCGTAAGCGACCTTGTCATGGACAACAATTCCGTAATATCCATGTGGATTCTTTCTGATTCAACCAATCCCTTCAAGGTTCAGCTGTTGGGCTACAAAGGCAAAACACTCGCCTTCAAAAGAAGCGTGAATTTCAAGCCAAGCAGCAAGAATTACTGGGAACTCCTGAGTGTCAGCCAGGAAACAAACGATGTGGACAGAATGGAGATTGTGTTTTCGAACATGTCGTCAAGAATATGGATAGACGATTTGGACATAAACTCGTATAAGTAGAAAGTGGAAATTGGAAAGGAAAAATGCTAAGACAAAAGATAGAAGCAAGGGCAAAAGCCCGGATACATCCCATCATACGGGAAATATCCGGGCTTTTAATTCTTCTTTAGTCATGCATCTTTTGCTTCCATGCTTTTTATATCCGTAGGCTTGGGAACCCCAAACAAAATTTTGTAATCCCCGAATTCATCGAGCTCGTCCACATCGTATCCTATGTAGCCGTTCTTTATAAGATTCTTTTGCAAATCTATCTCCGTATTGTTTACAACTATAGTCTTGCTGTACCTCTTCACCATATCGTCATTTATGTCCCTGAAAAGTATGTATCTCATCTTTCCATCTATCTCATCGGCTATTTTACCATATTTCCGCTTGATTTTCTTTATTACGAATCCTGACCTTATCATATTTTTGAGGCTGTAATAATTGATTGGCGAAACAGTCGAAATGAGATATCTGTATTCTGTGCCCCTCAGCTGCTCAAGGGCGTGCTTCATCGTTTTCCTCTGCAAACGGTTTCCCCTGTACTCGGGGTGGACAATCGTTGATGTGAAATTGACCACCCGGTCAAGCTCTTCCCCCTTAAGCTCTATATCCCTTCCATAATTAGCCTCCGTTCTTTTCGGAAAAGATATGTATCGGTAAGCCCTGAGCCTGCCTTTAACAAATACTCCGAATATCATGGCCCCGTTCTTCATGTCTTCCAGTATGTCCTCTTTTTCATCGGGCGAAAACGCATCGGGAGACGCCAATCCCGCCATTATTTCCGATTCCAGCGCCTTCATTTCGTCGACGTCATCCATATCAAGCTTCATTATTGAGAACGGTTCAAACTCATGCCCTTCAGCAGTCCTTCTCTTAATGTATCCTTCCTCTTCCATTATTCTGTTCATAAAACCATCTCCTCATGATTTGCCGTTTTTCAATATATGGCTCGCGAATTCCTTGGCCGATCCTTTTATTCCGGGATAATTGACAACGGTTCCTGGGTCGTTGGCTATTGCAGTCAATGCGAAATTGGGTGGAAGCTGTATGTTCTTGTTTACATTGAGGCTTCCTATCAGCTGTCTTGCCACCGAATCGTTCCCTGAATTGCCTGAAACAATTATTGCAAAAAGATTCTTCTTGTCGAACCGGGTCTTCCTGTACAACACTGTAAGCCTGTTTATTATTGCCATTAGCTTTGCCGATATGGCGTCGTTGTAATTTGGACAAATCCAAACCAGAACGTCCGCCTCTTCTATGGCCGGCAAAATTTCATTTGTTATCGCTCCGCCGTAGTAGCAGCTGTCCTGATTCCCATAGTGAATGCATTCTTTGAATGAGCACCCTCTGCAATCAAGAATTTGGCCCGATTCAACATGCATTTCCTTGATTTCAGCTCCCTCAAGGTTTTCTTTTACCATTTTCCACAACATCAATGTGTTTGATGTGCTTCTTGAGCTTGCATGAAGAGCCAGTATTCTGGGTGTAGCTAACCTTTCTGGTTCATATCTGTCAAGCTTTTCCACCAATTCCCGGGATTTTATCATGCATATGTCATGAAGAGGCATGTTCATATGCTTTTCCCATGTTTCAAAATTCATGTATCCTTCAATGGCTTCAACAAGAGGATGTCCCGGAAAACGGCAACCCGCTCTGTTCAGATTGAAGATTATGCTTTGTGCGGTACTTTTTGTATTGAACTGCGAGTTGCTTCTCAGCATAAGCACTGCAGTGCTGTTTTCAAGCGCTCTTTCTCCCCTCGCAACCAAAGTGTTGACTATCTCGAACAAATCCGGACAATAGCCCGCGCAATCAAGCTCGGCAGCCAAAATTATCTTGGAATTGCTTAAATCGGGCAAATCCATTCCACTTGGAATTTTCAGTATGTCAAAACCCTCAGTCGAATATTCCACCATTTCTTCCAATACGGCTGAAGTCTTTTTTGACTGTATTAAAACCATCGGCCTATTCATACAAGTCCTCCAGCATGTCATAAGTTTCATAAAGCTTTTTCTTTAATGAAGGCGGCAAGGCCGCTCTTTCCGGTTCTATCCCCATAAGGCTTCGCCTGTTTTTCGAACCCATGAACACGCCGCCTATGAAATGTGTGCTGTGGTGCCATTCTCCCCTGAGTGTTGCAAGTATTGACAATGCACCGGATGAAAGCGCAGGCGCAACAAAAGGCT
>PKTO01000175.1 GCA_002869095.1 Clostridiales bacterium | reverse complement strand
CAAATTTACTACCAAAGAATTTGCTCCATCAAGGATCCCAAGAAAGTCAATCTTTCGCTGTTCTTGTCCGGAATCTCATTGATTCTTGCAATTGTATGGGCTTATTTCATGGGTACTGCCGTAAGGGCGATGAACCCCAACCTTCCGAACGGAGAAGGCGCAACAGCATGGTTCATGACCCAGCTTCCGACCTGGATGCTCGTTCTCTTTGCAGGCCTCGTCTGCGCGGTAATCATGTCCACAATAAGCAGCGCGGCCCAGACAACTGTTACAAACATGACTACGGACATATACAAGAAATCAATAAATCCAAACGTTACCGACAAGCAGATGGTCAGAATGTCAAGAATCCTTACGGTCATTCTTATGGCTGTTACATCAACATTGTCGCTGGCCTTCCCAAATGTCCTCGGATGGCTTGTATACACATACGCCTTTTCCGCAGCCGGCCTTTTCGGTCCAATATTTGTAGGCTACTTCACTAAAAAGACAAAGCCTTTCAATGCGACGACAGTTTTGGCTTCGATGATAATAGCAATGGTCGTATGCGTCATAGCGAAAGTTACAGGCAGCTTCGGAACACCAATTCCGTTTACAATCTTCGGACTCTTGGCTTCGGTTGCAACATTGCTGATTGCAAGGCCTTTCCAGAAAAAAGATGAAATGGAGAAAGCGGCATAGATTTTGAAAATCATATGATGCTGCGAACCAAAACGTTTAAACATAGAAGAGAAGGCGACGGCTGCCATGCCGCCGCCTCTTTCTTTTGCATGGGTTTGGAATATAAAGGGAAAGAATATCCGGGGACGGTTTTTAAGGGAATAAAAATAGTGTATAATGTTAACAAGGAAGTTTTCGGGGAGGAACAGATGATAGAAAGAGTTGTCAAAACAAATCTTTACGAGGCCGTTTCCAATCAGATAACCAGGCTGATAAAGCGCGGCGAATGGAAACCCGGGGACAGGATACCCGGAGAAATAGAATTGTCAAAAACATTCGGTATAGGAAGAAGCTCAATGAGGGAATCACTCAAGGCCCTTGAGTTGACAGGCCTTTTGGTGTCAAAGCCCGGCATAGGAACTTTCGTGGCTGATGACGCCCTTAGAAACATCAAAAATCTGGGCCTTTTTCTTCTGATAGAGAATGAAAGCTCCATAGAGGATCTTATGGAGACCAGGCTTTGGATAGAGCCTCAGCTCATACATGCCGCAATAGAGAGGGCAACCGACGAGGACAGGGCAGACCTGAAGGCCATCCTTGACTATGGTGTGGAGGCATTGGAAAGGAAAGATTATTCTTTCGACATGGGGCTCAGGTTCCACATGAAGATAGCTGAGATTGCCGGCAACGAGATACTTTTCAATTTTCTCGACTCGATTGCAAACCATTTGATTGCGCAGAGGGGCGAAGTCATACTCGAGCATCTCAGTGAGTATGTCTTGAACAAGGAAATGGGCGAGCACGTGGACTTGTACAGATGCTTCCAAGAAAATAAACCGGAAGAGGGAAGGCGCCTAATGTACAAGCATATAGAAGAATCACTCGACAGGATAAGAGAAGGCAAAAGAAGAAAAAAGGACAGAAACTCTTAGAACTATAAAAACCCCCGCGTTCATTGTGGGGATTTGTTTTTTCCGCTTTCACAAAAAAAGGACGCAGGCACATGACGGGTTGAAAAAGATTTTAAGGAGTGCGCTATGGCAAAGACAAAAAAGACCAACGCAATGAGGCTGCTTGAAAAAGAAGGAATTGATTTCGAAACAATTACATACGGTACCAAGGATGGAAAAATCGACGGAATATCTGTTGCCGCAAAGATAGGAAGGGCGCCTGAATGGGTTTTCAAGACCCTGGTTGCAGAAGGGGCAAGCGGAGACCACCTCGTGTTTGTGATTCCGGTCACATCAGAGCTCGACCTGAAAAAGGCGGCTAAGGTTGCGGGTGAAAAGAAGGTCCAGATGATCCATGTGAAAGATATTCTGAAGCTTACGGGATACATAAGGGGAGGATGCTCTCCCATAGGCATGAAAAAGCATTTCCCGACCTTCATGGATCAAAGCGCCGAGGCGCTTGAGAAAATTGTAGTGAGCGGGGGAATGATAGGGCTTCAGATGGAGCTTTCGCCGCCGGACCTTTTAAAAGCGGCCGGTGGGAAATATGCCGATTTGGTCAAGTGAAGATGAATTGAAAAAATTTGAAAGCAAATAGAAAAGGCTATTGCATAGGTCTGTATGCAATAGCCTTTGACGGTTTGATTGCTTAGTTTAAAGAGTCAGTTCCCAACGCTCTTCTACAAGGTCGATTCCCCAAAGGAAACGTGAAACGTATTCAGTTATTTCGAAGCCGTATTTACCGTACAGATGCCGCGCCGCATCCAAAGTCTTTACGGTCCAAAGGAAAACAGAATCGTAGTTTTTTTTCCTGCAGAAGTCGATAGCAGTCATCATGAAGGCGTTTCCAAGACCGGTGCCTCTGGCTGAGGGGTCTACAATGAACCATCTGAGCTGTGCATCCTTTTCGCTGTTCTGAATAATCGCGATGGAGCCCACGATCACTCCCTTGTCCTCGGCCACCCACACCATGCTTCCGCTGCGGTCTTTCGTCTCCAGGAACTTGCCCATGGCAGGCAGGACATATGGCTCGAATTCGCTCACATCGAAGCCGTATTCCGTTTCATACAGCTTGCAATGCATATAGTCTATATAACCAAGGTCGCCCCGTTTGTATTCCCTTATCATCAGGGCCTTTATGCAGTCATTCCT
>PKTO01000237.1 GCA_002869095.1 Clostridiales bacterium | reverse complement strand
CATTCATATAGAATTGCTAACTCTGAAGCGGCTCCCGAAAGGGGGCCGCTTCAGATTGTATTTGAATGAATTTCACGCAAGGCCAACCATTTATATTATTGTTCGCAATAGTGCGAACAATAATATAAATATCTATATCTAAATTTCGCTTTATGTATTGACTTGATGAAGAGCCTTTGCTAATATGAAAATGTACTTAAATAGAATACAACGCTTGTATAATGTCGGGTATGAGGTCCGAGAGTTTCTACCAGACAGCCGAAAAAATGTCTGACTACGAGCGAAGCAAAGATATCTATTGAAACGGCTTCGCTTTGTGCGCAGTTTTTGTTTTTTTTGAAATGATTATCGGTATCAATTAATATAGCGGAACAAATACAATTGAGAGGGAGACAATATGAAAATTGCAGTGGTCATGGGAAGCGATTCCGATTATGAAGTTGTTAAAAAAGGGCTTGATATTTTAAAGTACTTTGGCGTTGAATACGAAGCCAGGGTCATTTCGGCACACAGGACACCCGACACGGCGTTGGAGTTTGCCAAGGGGGCCGAAAAAAACGGTTTTGAAGTTATTATCGGAGCAGCAGGCAAGTCTGCGCATCTGCCGGGCGTATTGGCGGCAATGACTGTGCTGCCTGTTATAGGCCTTCCGATAAAGTCATCCACGATGGACGGGCTTGATTCGCTTCTGTCCATAGTCCAGATGCCCAAGGGCATTCCGGTCGCAACCGTTGCAATCAACGGGGCGGAGAATGCGGCCCTTTTGGCGGTTCAAATGCTTTCGATCAAGGATGAATCGTTGAGGGAAAAATTGAAGAAACACAGGATAGAAATGGCGGAGGAAGTCAAGCGCAAGGACAGCAAAATAATGGGACTCGAAAAATAGGAGGATAAAATGGAAAAACTCGAAATGCTCTACGAAGGAAAGGCCAAAAAAGTTTTCAAGACTGACGATGCGGACAGATATATCGTTGAATACAAGGACGACGCGACTGCTTTCAATGGAGTGAAAAAAGGCACTATCACAGGCAAGGGAGTAATAAACAACAAGATGAGCGCAGTTCTATTCGACATGCTCGAAAAGGAAGGCATACCCACCCACTTCGAGGGACTCTTAAGCGACAGGGAAATGCTTGTGAAAGCCGTGGAGATAGTTCCCCTTGAGGTTATAATGAGAAACATAGCGGCAGGATCCCTTGCAAAGAGGCTGGGGCTTGAGGAAGGGACACCAATGAAGCGCCCTGTTCTCGAGTTCTGCTACAAGAATGACGAGCTCGGCGACCCGATCATAAACGAAGACCACATTCTGGCAGTGGAATTGGCTACGGAAGACCAACTTAAAACAATAAGGAAATACGCATATAAAATCAACGAGCTTTTGATGGATTTCTTCAAGGAAAGAAAAATCAGACTTGTTGATTTTAAAATTGAATTGGGACTTTACAAGGGCGATATAATACTGGCCGACGAGATTTCTCCCGACACCTGCAGGCTTTGGGACTGGGAAACAGACAAGAAGCTGGACAAGGACCGTTTCAGAAGGGACCTTGGGGACGTTGAGGATGCATACGAAGAGATTCTTTCCAGGATAAGCAAATAACAGCGGCAGTAGGCAGCTTCAGTTTGCAGCGTAAAGTACAGTGGAAAGTGGAAAGTTGAAAGTGGAAAGGAAAGACAAAAGCAGATATTAGATATCAGATTTCAGATATCAGGAAAAACAAGGGCAAATAAACAGCAAAAGCAGAAACCAAAAGAAAAAACACCGGAAAAAGTGAGGTCTAAAATGGATAGCTGTATGGATTGGGACAAGCTGAAGGAAGAATGCGGGATAATAGGAATATACAACCCGAAAGAATACAAGGACATATCGAGATTGACATACTTCGGGCTCATAGCTCTTCAACACAGGGGCCAGGAAAGCGCGGGCATCGCCGTATCCAACGGCAAGATGCACTATTACAAGGAAATGGGACTTGTGCAGGAGGTTTTCTCGGACCAGATTTTGGACAGGCTGAAGGGGAATGTGTCCATAGGGCATGTCCGCTATTCCACTACGGGTGAAAGCTATGTTGCGAACGCCCAGCCTTTGGTGGTTCAATACAAGGGCGGTTCAATCGCTTTGGCCCACAACGGCAATCTCATCAACGCCTCGTCACTCAGGGACGAGCTCGAGGACAAGGGCTCAATTTTCCAGACGTCGATAGACAGCGAGGTAATAGCCAATCTTATAGCGAGAAACTATAAATTGGGATTCAAGGAAGCCATCATCCATTCCGTGCAAAGGATCAAGGGTGCGTATGCTTTGACAATAATTTGCGAGAACAAGCTCATAGGGGTCAGGGACCCCAACGGTCTCAGACCCCTTTGCGTAGGGAAGCTCGGCGATGGGTATGTGCTTGCATCTGAAAGCTGCGCGCTTGAGGTGACCAGAGCGGAATTCATACGGGACATTGACCCAGGCGAGATGGTTGTGATAGATGAGAATGGAATAAGTTCAATTAAGTTCGACAACAACACAAGAAAGGCTCTCTGCTCTTTCGAATTTGTTTATTTTGCACGGCCGGACAGCAATCTCGACGGAAAAAGCGTCTACAACAGCCGCAGAAATGCGGGCAGGATATTGGCGAAGGAGCATCCTGCCGATGCTGACCTGGTCATAGCGGTTCCGGATTCGGGAACCGTAGCCGCAGAAGGCTACGCCGAGGAATCGGGAATTCCTTTCGGTGAAGGGCTTGTAAAAAACAGATATGTGGGGCGCACATTCAT
>PKTO01000109.1 GCA_002869095.1 Clostridiales bacterium | reverse complement strand
CGAATAAGAATGTGTTCAATCCAGCCAATATTATAAGATTAGAGTTTCTTTTCATTCCATCCCCTCCTTTTGCATTTCTACCCAAAAAGAAAAGGAATCCTCATTTATTGAGGATTCCCGAAGAATTTCTTTGACAGCTGTTCCAGGAATTTCAATGTATGCCTTTCGGTAGACAAGCGGGCCTCTTGACAATCCCTTTTTTTTATAGCCTCGGCCATCTCCTTAAGCGATGAACTGAACCATTCGTAGTCGTCTATAACATAATGGATGTATTGCAGGAATCGGGCAGTTTTTGTGTTGAGCTCGTCCAATGAGTCAGATAGGATGGGGTTCCTTGCAGCTTGCCTTACGATGGCATGGAATCTTTGGTCATCCTGAATACAGCACTTGTAGTCTCTTACTATGTCGTATTTGCCAAAACGATCGATAATCTCGAAAAGCTCATCTATTTCCTCTTCGGTAGCCCTCTGGCATGCCAGTTCGGCCGCCAAGCCTTCCAGATTCTTTTTGACCTCGTAAGCATACTTGACCATCATCAAATCGATTTGGGTAACGAATGTGCCCACCCTCGGCACCATCTCGATCAGCCCTATTTGCGACAACCTCAGCAATGCCTCCCTTACAGGAGTCCGGCTGACACCGAACTCCTCAATCAAATCCTTTTCTGAAACCGCCATGCCAGGCTCATATTCCATTTCTATTATTCTTTTTTTTAGAATCTGAAAGATTCCGGCATTCGCCTGCTTTTTCATTTCCATTGCCCCAGTCTTCCTATACGTTCCACTTTTTCCTTATCATTTCCCACTTCTTGTCGCGATGAGCCTCTATGACCTCTATGTCTTCATCCGTCAAATGCTTGAATCTGCCCTGCGCCTTCAAATAATCCTTTGCAGGCGTAAACTCTTTCGGATTCCTGTTTACAGTGAATTCACCGTTTTCATACTCCGCAAGATACCAAAGTCCCGAGTCTACAACAGCTTTTGCAAGCGCCACGGTTTGATCAGCCGGATAACCCCATCCTGTAGGACACGGAACAAACACATGAAGAAATGACGTGCCCTTCGTATCCTTTGCCTTTTGCACCTTCATGAGAAAATCCTCAAGGTAACCAACGCTCGCTGTCGCAGCGTAGGATATCCCATGGGCGGCGACTATCTCGAACATGTTCTTCTTGTGGGTTATTGAACCCGGAAGATTTTTGCCGGCAGGAGAAGTTGTTGTCCTTGTTCCATATGGAGTCAATCCGCTCTTCTGTATCCCCGTGTTCATATAGGCTTCATTGTCAGTGCACATGTAAATTATATCATCGTTCCTGTCGATGGCGCCAGATAAAGCCTGAAGCCCTATGTCTGCTGTTCCTCCATCTCCTGCAATCCCTATTGTCTGTGTGTTTTCAACGCCAAGAGCCTTCAGCCCCGCAGCCATCCCGGAGGCTACAGCCCCTGTTGCTGCAAATGGCGTAATCATGGCGTTTGTTGTAAAAGACATATGGGGGTATATGAAGGATACCGCAGCCATGCAACCGGCAGGAAGTGCCGCAAAGGTGTTTTCTCCCAATATCTTCATTGCATGCCTTAGAGCCAAGCTTTCTCCGCAGCCTCCACATGCCTTGTGCCCATAAAAATACTCATTGTTTGTTATTGTGCGCGCATTAAGTTTTGCCATTAGTATTCACACCCCACATTCATGTACTGAACCCTTTCAAATGAATTCCCTTCGGCTGCAGACAAGAGTTCGCCATACGCCTTTTCAATATCTTCATGGGTTATGTCCCTTCCGCCTATTCCTCCTATGAAATTGATTGCCTTGGGAATGTTGACCATCCCGATTATTGAAGAATTCACATTTGTGAATATGCTCCCCTCATAACCGAAAGAAATATTCTTGTCCAGCACTCCGAAAGCCTTTACATTCTTAAGCGCATCCACCATTTTAACGGTCGGGAAAGGCCTTAGAACCCTAAGCTTTATGGGTCCAACCTCTTTGCACTCTTTTCTCATTTTTTCCAAAACAACTCTTGCAGTGCCTGTCACGCTGCCTGTTGTTATCAAATCTGCCTCGGCATCTTCCATATTAACCGTTTCCATCATTCCATGATAGTATCTTCCGAAGGCGTCCCCGAACTCCTTGTCGATTCTTTCGATATGGGCTTCCGATTCGACCATTTCAAAATGCCGCTTCATGTTGAATTCCATATTGGTGTCTTTCCCCGCCGATATGCAAAGGCTCTTTGGATTCTCAAGAGACATGCTGTTGTCAGGCATTGAAATCGGAGGCAGGAACTCGTCGACTTTTTCCTGCTCGGGTATTTCAACCATTTCGTATGTGTGGGTCAACACAAACCCGTCGACATTCACCATGACGGGAGTCATGACCTCTTTGGTTTCTGCTATCCTGTATGCCTGAATCGTCATGTCCAGCGCTTCCTGCGCATCCTCGACATATATTTGAATCCACCCGGAGTTGAGAAGGAACATGGAATCCATGTGGTCTCCGAAAATGCTCCATGGAGTTGCTATTGAACGGTTTGCGTTCATCATAACTATAGGGAGGCGTTGCCCGCTTCCGTACGGCAGCGCCTCAGCCATGTACAGGAGCCCCTGCGACGAAGTCGCCGTAAAGGCCCGCGCTCCGACTGCGCTAATGCCTATGGCGCATGACATCGCGCTGTGCTCGGACTCCACATGCATTAAATCGGACGTGAGAGATCCGTCTTCAACAAATTCCGAAAGTCTTTCCACAACAATGGTCTGTGGCGTTATCGGATAGG
>PKTO01000248.1 GCA_002869095.1 Clostridiales bacterium | reverse complement strand
TTCGTCATACAATTTATCATAGCGGTACGCTTCTCTGAAATGCAGCTTGCTTCTGCATATCAGTATGGCCAAATCGAGAGCCCTGTGTAGAGGCATTTCTTCCGACTGCCTTGACCATTTCTCCCCTGTATGCCTCCATACCTTAGCTGAAATATCTACTTTTCCCCTTTCGTTCCACTGTGCCAATCCAAGCGAAAGACCTTTTGCATCTGAATCATATGCTTTTCTCCCGTCCACATTTTCATAGTTTTCGGATATGATTACGGGCTTGTGTTTCAATGTTGTATGTATTTTCATTATTCTCCTCCTGCTGAATATATTTTCAACTCAATATATATATTTACTAATTTACTAATTTACTAAATCTAATTATTATTATAGATCAGTTTATAGCAAATGTAAAGCCCAATGCAAAAAGCCCTACATGCAGCATGCATGTAGGGCTTGACAGTTCAATCTTATTTAGCATTGTCCAAATGCTATTCGAAGGGCACATGCCCTTCCTTTGGAACCATTCATATGAATCTCAGAGGATCACCGTTTTCCCTTGCATTTACAAGTTGATGCCTCTTGTTGTTTGGAATAAAAGCAAAACTTCCGCTTTCAACGGGAATCTTCTCTTCCTGGAGATAGAGAAATCCCTCGCCCTCAATTACATACACTATATGGGGAAAGTCATGGCTGTGGTCAGCTGAATAGCCTCCTTTGCCAAGTTCAAACAATCGCATTACGTAGTCATCCCAGCCTGTTTCCGGAGAAACCAAAACCTTTCCCTTTACATTCTTGTACGCTTCATTCACCAGTTCAACAGCTTTAACATTTTTCTCATTCGAAGCAATCATTATAAGCCTCCCATTAATTTGATGTTCAAGCTCTTTCATATATATTTCAGCATTCAGTCAGCAATTAACACGCCCGAATGCCAAAGCCTCCGCTAAACAAACCTCAAAACCAATGCAATTATTGAAGTCACGGTAACGGCGCTTAAGAGAGTCGTCTGAAAAACGGCTTGTGAAGCAAAATGGTAGTCTCCATCAAATTCTATTGAAAGTACCACTCCATTGACTGCTCCCGGAAAAGCCGCTCCTATTATTAGTATCTGTGCCAAAATGCCCTCGAGGCCAAGCAATTTAACCAAGAAAAAGGCGATTATCGGTGAAATCAGCAATCTCATCGCATCCGCCAAATAGACCATTCGATTTGTCACTTTAATTTCGGTATTGGCAAGCTGCGCGCCTAAAATGAACAAGGCCATTGGAACAACAGCTTTTGACATGAATTCAATGGCAGATATTACAGGGGGCCATATTTCAATCGAAAATCCACGCAACAAGAATCCGGCTATTATGACATAGACAAGGGGAAGCCTGAAAACGTTCTTGAATGCTTCAATTCCAGAATATGAACCGCTGCTTGCATTATACAAACCGATTGTATTGATTAAAAGGCTTGTCGTCAAAACGACAGTCATTTGAATTGATACAGCATAGTCAACCTGAGCTCCCGCGTACAGAAGTGTGATCAGGGGAATGCCGTAGTTGCCTTCATTTATAAGGGCGCAAGCATTTACAAAAGCCTTTTCCCTGGTTTTTTCAAGTTTGAAAAGCTTGCTTACAATTGTCGAAAGCATTAAGAGGATTGCAAATAAACCTGCAACAAAAACTACTATATTGAAAATGACCGTTCCCGACAATTTATTGTAGTAAATATTGTAGAACATCAGTGAGGGCAAAAATACAAATATATGCACCTTGACCAATGACTTTATATCAAGCATGAATTTTTTCTGCATCGTAAATCCAATTCCGGCTTGTATGAAAACCGGCAATAATATGTTGGTTAGTATATAAATAAGCGTAGACATGAATACTCCTTTTTTTCGCATCACGTGCTTTATTCACTTGCTGAATTGAATAAATAGTTAATTTAAATTAATTACACTTATAATATCATACTATTCGATGCCATGTTGTCTAATTTAATCCATATCACCCTTTTGTCATGAAAATTCGACTGCATGCATGGTCAATCGCAATTTTAATTATTCAATTTTCAGGGATTTGATCATGATCCTATGAAGTTATGCACAAATACAGTAAGCGCCAACATATCCGCTGCCCCTCCGGGACTTAAATTTCTTCTTATCATCTCTTCATCAAATTCCCTTATTTGCGATAAGGGAATTTTGTTTAAACTCATTCCGTTCGCCATCAGGCAGGAAGCCGTCTTCTTTACCCATTCAGCCGAATATGAACCTCCCCTGCGATAGACATTGCTGTCTTCGAGTACCGCCATGATTGAAACAATGGTCTTTATCAATGCACTGTTATCATCGATGCCCGAATTCAAAGCTTCTTCGTAAACAGGCAAACCAACCTTGAATGCTGCCGGGAAACCTTTTTCCGCTTCACCCCTTATTCCAGTCACCCCGTATGCATCATACATTTTTTCGCCATGGGTTGTTGACTCTATCTTGCATTTCAATTCTCTTTCGGACATACCCTGCGCCATGTGCGCTATGCTTTGTGAAAGCAACTCTGATGAGAGTTCTCCTCTTCTTTTCAGGCTGCACCCGGCCCCAACCGCCAAACCCAATGAAAATATTTGACCCTTGTGGGTATTGATTCCTCCGGTCGCTTTTAACATTGCCGTCTCGGCCCGTTGTCCAATCGGCCTAAGCTCCGAAAAAAGTTCGCCAGGGCTTCGGGAACAGCGAACAGAAGCTTCCGCCATTTCCTTGAAATACGGAGCCAATGCATGAATGCTTCTGATAAATGTGCC
>PKTO01000153.1 GCA_002869095.1 Clostridiales bacterium | reverse complement strand
GTAAAAGGCAGGATTTTTGTTGAGAGCGAAGGGGTCAAGGAGCAACTCAGCCAGCTTCTTTTGGAGGAAAAGCCGTTACAGCAGTTTGAGGGCCTAAAACCCAAGGAATTGGAAGGAAGCGTTTTTGGACAACAAACCGGCGGGTCCAGGGATTTTGGTCAGGGCGCTTTCAATTTTAGAAGAGGTTCAGGCGGCATTGGAGTTCAAGAGATTTTGGATGAAAAAAGCGACAAACCTTGGCTGAATTTTGAAGATGGGCCCCAAAACCCAAAGGGTTTGGATTTATTTGCTTAGGAGGCGAAACGATGGAAATTAGCGGGATAAGCAGTTACGTGGACGTATCGAACCGGACCAACCGCGAACAAGAGCTTGGGAAGGACGAATTTTTCAAGATACTTTCGGCGCAATTGCAGTTTCAGGATCCGATGGAAGGTGGAGACAATTCAGAGTATGTTGCGCAGCTGGCACAGTTTTCGGCGCTTGAGCAGATGGAGAATTTGAATTCGGCTATTGCGGACCTTAAAGACAACCAGAACTTGCTTTTTGGAAGCCAACTGATAGGAAAGACAGTCAGTCTTGCGGGTGAGCAAGCGATAATAACCGGTGAAGTTCAGTCGGTTAGGGTGAGGGAGTCGAATCTTTATGTCGTAGTGGAAGGCAATGAATATCCTGCTGAAGAATTGCTCGACATTGCGGGAACTGAGAATGCCCAAGCTGTGCGAATGATCGAGCAGATGGAGCATATAGGAAAGGTGCTTGACGAGGCGTTCGCGCCGGAACCCGAAATCGAAACGATGGCTGACGAAGCGACAGATACGGTTGGGGAAGTGATTTGATGGCATACAAGGTCAACAACGGAAGGCTCTATCCTGTAGGTGGAGCCGGGGAAAAAAGAGGCAAGGGCTCAGGCGTAGCAAAGGATGTAGAAGGAAGCTTCAAGCAGATTCTTGAAAATGCGAAGAATCAGAAGCCGGAGATGAAGGTTTCAGCGCATGCTGCGAGGAGGCTTGAACAGAGGAACCTCAAGCTAACAGAAAGGGACATGAAGAATCTTGAAAAGGCGATGGATAAGGTTGAGGCAAAGGGCGCGAGGGAATCGCTCCTGCTCTACAAGGAAATGGCATTTGTCGCAAGCGTCAGAAACCGCACAATAATTACAGCGGTAGGGCAAAGGGATGCAAAGGAAAACATTTTTACAAACATCGACAGCGCAGTGATAATAGACGAAGACTGACAGGCCGGACCTCCATGAGGAAGCCTGGCGCCGCGGATTGAATGAAGCGGCGCGCATCTTCGCAACAAAAGGGAGGAATTTATTATGTTAAGATCACTCTATTCGGGTGTAAGCGGAATGAGAAGCAATCAGGTAAAGATGGACGTAATAGGAAACAACATAGCAAACGTGAACACCACGGCCTTCAAGTCGGGACGGGCTAGGTTCCAGGATCTCTTCAGTCAGACTCTTTCAAGCGCTCAGATGCCGTCGGATGACGGCAGAGGCGGAATCAACCCCAAGCAGGTTGGTCTCGGAGTGAGCGTGGCGGCGATAGACACCGTCATGAGCGGAGGTGCTCTCCAGCCTACAGGAAGGGAGCTTGATTTCGCGATTGAGGGAGAGGGATTCTTCGTGGTATCGCAGGACGTGGCGGGAGACATGAAGCGCTATACGCGCGACGGGGCGTTCTTCACAGACTACGAGGGCAATCTCGTAAATGCTGAAGGTCTTCGTGTCATGGGGTATGATGCGGATGGACTTACCGCAACCGGTGACCCGTTAGTGTATTCACATGACACGAGTGATGTTATCACCATTCCGACTGATACTGACGATAGTGCTGCATTGGTTTCAATTTGCATTCCCAACGAAATGGAGGTTGGGGTAGATACTGTAAGCTTGGAGACTTTTTCAATAGATGGATCGGGTCTTATACAGGGCATATACAGTGATGGAGAAGTGTACTCTTTGGGGCAAATCGGAATCGGGAAATTCAAGAACCCGGGAGGGCTTGACAAGCTGGGTGGAAACACATATCTGGACTCGAGAAACTCAGGGGATCTTGAAGTCGGAGTGGCGAACGAGGGTGGCTTCGGTACGATTAGACAGGGCGTGGTAGAGATGTCGAACGTGGATCTCGCAAACGAGTTCACGGAGATGATAATTACAAGCAGGGCCTACCAGGCCAATTCGAGGACCATTTCCACATCCGACGAGATGCTTCAGGAGCTTCTGAACCTCAAACGGTAGTTGAAAGCAGAAAACTGTTGTCTGCTTGAAAATAGGGGCGGGCGGATGTATACCCGCCCCGAAGTTAAATTCATAAAGGAGCTGTTTTCCTATGGTAAAGCTTACGTCCCTAAAGGGAGAAGAATTCTATCTTAATGCTGAACTGATAGAGAGGATCGAGGAAATACCCGATACCATAATCACTTTGACGAGCGGCAAGAGGATAAGGGTTAGCCAAAAGGGATCGGAAGTAGTGGAAGGGATCATTTCCTACCGTAGAAAAATCAACAATAGGCATTTGGAGGTTTTAAAATGAAAAAGTTCGATCTGGTCCCGTTGATGGCCATTTTTATTGGACTGACAGTAATAATCATAGCGATTGCAACCCAGGGAAGCATTTTGATATTCTGGAGCCTTTCTTCCATGCTTATTACCATTCTCGGCTCTTTTGCGGCGCTGATGGCGAGCTATCCGATGAAGGTGCTTCTGGAGGTTCCCAAAATACTGAGACAAGCTTTCATATCTCCGATGGACAATCGAGGGGAATTGGTCGGCATTTTTTCAAATCTTTCACGGAAGGCGAGGTCGGAAGGATTGCTTTCATTGGAAGATGAGCTTGAGGAAATTGGAGACGATTTTCTCAAGAGGGGATTGCAAATGGTGGTTGACGGAATAGAACCCGACAGTATTAAGGAAATAATGGGGCTTGAAGTAATGACGGTTGAAAGACGCCACGGTGTAGGGCACAACATTTTCAGGTCGTGGGGCGAGCTTGCTCCGGCCTTCGGAATGATCGGGACACTTATAGGCCTTATCATAATGCTTAGCGATTTGAGTGATGCAGGCGCAATCGGGATAGGAATGGCAACCGCGCTTATCACAACTTTTTACGGTGCTTTATTGGCAAACCTCGTGTTGATTCCTATTGCCACAAAGCTTCAGAGTCAAACGGAAGAAGAGATTTTCACGAGGGAAATGATGATTGAAGGCGTTCTTTCTATACAGTCGGGAACAAACCCTAGAATTGTGGAAGAAAAATTGACAACGTACTTGTCTCCAAAAGAACGTACCAAGGAAGACGAAGAGGAAGAATTGGTGAGAAAAGATGCTTCGTAGAAAAAAAAAGAAGCAGGAGAGAGGGGGCTCTCCGGCTTGGATGACCACATTTTCGGATCTGATGACACTGCTGTTGACATTTTTCATACTTCTTTATTCCTTCTCCACATTGGATGCCATAAAATTCAAGAATGTCGCAAGCGCATTGCAGAATGTGCTTTTGGGAGAGGCGAAGCCGACCATATTCCAAAATGACATACCTCCGGGGGAGGCCCCGATAAATGATCCTCTGCCCATCGAGCAGACAAAAGTTGAAGATATGAACACTGAACTTGCACAACTGTACAAGATAGTCAGCGAATACGTAGAAAATGAGAATTTGCAGGCTGAGATATCGGTCAGAACCGATCGCAGAGGAGTCATCATAGATATCAAGGAGAGAGTGCTTTTCGATTCGGGGAAAGCGGTTTTAAAAGAGGAAAGCAAAGAGGTGCTGGGAAAAGTGTTTACACTTATCCAGCAGTTCGAAAACGAACTGATTATAGAGGGACACACGGATAATATGCCTATACATACTTCGGAATTCCCGTCCAATTGGGAATTGTCTGTTATTCGTGCGGTAAATGTGCTTAGATATTTTACGGAAATAATGGATGTGGAACCTGGCCGCATTTCGGCGGCGGGTTATGGAAAGTACCGTCCGATAGCGCCAAATGAAAATTCGGTTGGAAGGGGTCTAAACCGTAGGGTCAATATTTTGATACTCGTCGATGCAGAGAAGGAGGAAATCAACCTTGTCAGATAATATAAAGAGTCTATCGCATAAACCAAAAAGAAAAAGCAATAAAATAGCCATAATATCGGCTCTCGTATTGGTGCTTGCAGCAGCATCGTTTTTTACATATTCATATATTACAAAATCATTCTTTTTCGATGACAAGGCGGAAGATGAACCTGTAATTGACCAGGTGTACGCACTAGATGAATTTGTTTTGAATTTGAAGGATTCAAATAGCAGACGATATTTGAAGACAAAGATTGCCCTGGGATATGAAAACAAAAAGGATGTTGAAATACTGGCTGAAAATAATTTTCAAATAAGGGATGTGATTATTCAGACCTTAAGGATGAAAAATGCCGAAGAAATTATGGCTGCTGAAAAGACTGAAGATCTTAAGAGGGAACTTATGGATGACATAAATGGGCTTTTTGAACCGGATTTGGTTTTGGACATATACATAATTGATTTTTTGGTCCAATAGAAAGGATTAGAGATGATTGAATTTAATTTTACTGAAGGCCTTATAAAATTGTTCATAGCGCTGCCGGTTGTTATATCGATGGCTTATTTGAGCTTGAGGATTGCAAACAGGTATATGAAGAATTTCGGAAATACGAAGAATTTGGAAGTGATTGAAACCGTGCAGGTATACAGCAAGGCTGCGCTAAGCATCGTGCGAATCCTCGACGGGTACTATGTTCTTGGAGTTTCGGAACATGGAGTGGAGACAATCCGGGAATTGTCTAAGGATGAAGCGGGTACAATCCGCAAGTCAATTTCAATGCATGAACAAGGGATAATCAGTCAGCTAAAGGGTTTTGGGCTCAAATGGAAAGCGACGGGTGGCAATGAATAGGAAACTGGCGATAATTATTTTGGCGATTGTTTTAATAGCATTTTTTGGCAATGTATGTTTTGCGGAAGAAGTGGACCTGCCTATCCCGAGGATAGGAATCAGCGTGGAAGAGGCCGATACGCCGAACGATTATGTTGACGGAATAAAGATATTGGTTTTACTGACGGTGTTGACACTTGTGCCGTCGTTTTTGGTTCTAATGACATCTTTCACTCGAATCATCATAGTGCTCTCTTTTCTTAGAAATGCAATGGCTACACAGCAAACGCCGCCCAATCAGATTTTGATTGGACTTGCACTTTTTCTTACTTTTTTTCTTATGGCGCCAGTTTACACGGAGGTTATCGATGATGCTGTGAACCCCTATCTCGAAAACGAGATAAGCCGTGAAGAGGCTATTGAAATCGGGTCCAAACCCGTGAAGGAATTCATGCTTCGACAGACTAGGGAGAAGGATCTTGCTCTTTTCATCAACCTTTCGGGCGAAGAGCAGCCGGATACACGCATCGGGACGTCTTTTGCCACATTGGTCCCCGCTTTCGTGATAAGCGAGCTGAAGACGGCTTTTCAAATGGGATTCATGCTGTTCATTCCATTCATAGTGATAGACCTTATTGTTGCAAGCATTCTCATGTCCATGGGGATGTTCATGCTGCCTCCGGTCATGATTTCACTTCCGTTCAAGTTATTGTTGTTTGTGATGGTTGACGGCTGGTATCTTGTCGTAAAATCGATAATGGAAAGTTTCATTTAGGAGGTATAGCATATGAGCCAGTCTATGGTCAATGATGTCATGAAGGACGCTTTGACGACAATACTGCTAACGGCCGGGCCGGTCCTTGTCGTGGCGCTTTGCGTAGGGCTTATTGTAAGCATTCTCCAAGCCACCACCCAGGTTCAGGAGCAGACATTGACATTTGTTCCGAAGATTGTTGCCGTTTTTTTCACCATTATGATTACAGGACCCTACATGTTGGGCAAATTGACTGATTTTACCACAAGGATGTTTGGCAATATTTCAAATATGATCAGGTAGGTGGAATATGACATACCAGGAATTTGAAGTTTTTTTTCTCGTTCTTACAAGAATCGCAGGTTTCATGGGAGGATCGCCCATTGTTTCTGCGCGGGGAATACCCAATCTGGTGAAAGTGGGATTTGTTGTGACACTTGGCATTCTAATCTACCCACTTGTCGGAGCGGGTGTAAAAATTGAGACGACAATACTCGGATTTGCCTTGCAGGTGGCTTTGGAAGGGTTGTTCGGTCTGGCGCTCGGGTTTGCAGTAA
Organism: Clostridiales bacterium; assembly: GCA_002869095.1. Lineage (GTDB taxonomy): Bacteria > Bacillota > Clostridia > Peptostreptococcales > BM714 > BM714. The sequence goes on along the minus strand of PKTO01000153.1, from coordinate 11,408 downwards.
ACATCATTTTTGTATCCTTGCAGATGGGAGGGCAACTGGTCGATTTCCAAATAGGGTTTTCGATGGCGTCAGCTTATGACCCGTTGACCAGGAACAAGGTTTCATTATACGGAAGACTCTACTATTGGACTGGCTTGTCGCTGTTCTTTGCAATGGATGCCCATCACTATCTCATATATATTCTTTCAGAAACATTTGAGATTCTGCCCTTGGGTGGAATAGCAGCGGAACACTTGAAATCATCCGATGTGATTTTTCTTTTTTCTTCGAGCTTCAAGACTGCCTTTCAGTTGGCGATTCCCTTGCTGCTGATACTCTTCATGACGGACATCATAATGGGAATGCTTGCAAGAACCGTTCCCCAACTCAATGTTTTCATATTGGGGCTGCCTATGAAGGTCCTTGTAGGCGTTACGGTTTCGATATTTCTTATGCCGGCAATAATTCGGATGATGATTCCTGTGATAGAGGGCATACCCTTCCAATTGGATAGATTGTTGAAAGTGCTTGTCGCTTAATACAGAATGCCGGAGGGCGCTGATGGAACATATTGGATTGACTTTTGCAATGATAATGGCATGCATTTTGATGAAATACCGAAGGGCGCCTGTCTGCACTTCGGCAGGTTTTGCGGAATCGGTTTTGCGGGAAGTTTGTATTGGCCCTTTCGATTCGATGTTTTTTGCAGCAGATGAAAAGACCGAAGACCCCACCCCTAAAAAACTAAGTGAAGCTCGAAGAAAGGGGCAGGTTGCAAAAAGCACCGACTTGAATTCAATAATCATACTCGTTCTTATGGCTCTATTGCTGTCATTCGCTGGAGAATACGGATTCAGGAGATTATATGTATTTTTGTATGAGTCGCTTTCAAATGTTGACTACAGAGTAACCGAGGGGAATCTCAGACCTCTGCTTTTGAATTATGCCTACCACTATTTCTTTGCGACAACAATCGTTTTTGGAACTGTTATGGTTGCGGGAATTGCGGCGAATCTTTTACAGTCGGGGTTTTTGTTTTCTGTGGAACCGCTTAAGCCCAACTTAAAGAAATTGAATCCCTTGGAAGGCTTCAAGAATATGTTTTCCAAAAAGACCTTGTTCAATCTTGCAAAGACCCTCTTTAAATTTTTGCTTGTTGGATTTGTGGCCTACCTGTTTGCCAAGAAGAACCTCCCGAAAATTTTTTCGGTGGCGGGGATGGAAGTAAAAGCGGTTTTTCCCTTCGCTAAAGACTTGATATACAATTTGGTTGTTCAAATTGCTTTGGTTTTGGGGATTTTGGCTGTGACCGATTATGTGTACCAGAAGTATGATTTCAAGAAGAATCTAAAAATGACAAAGAATGAGATCAAGGAAGAAATGAAGCAAATGGAGGGAGACCCTCAAATAAAGTCGAAAAGGAAGCAAAAGCAAAGACAGCTTGCAATGAGCCGCATGATGGCCGATGTGCCCGAAGCTACTGTTATTCTTACAAATCCTACTCATTTGTCTATAGCTTTGAGGTACGATGAAAATAGAGAAGATGTTCCTGTTGTCGTAGCCAAGGGAGCCGATTTGATGGCATTTAAAATACGGGAAATCGCCAGGGAGAATGATGTTCCGATGATAGAGAACAAGCCTTTGGCGAGAATGTTGTATAAGCGTTCAGAGATTGGGGATGAGGTGCCGTCGGACCTTTACCAGGCGATTGCGGAAATCCTTGCAATCGTATACAGGATGAAAAAGTAAAATCGCTTATGATAGAAAGGAACCCTTATGGAAAATAATCGGACTGGAGTAATTAAAAGCATAGGCGAAAATATGGGAGCATTGGCCGCCTTTGGGGTAGTGGGGATAGTGGGAATGATAGTTTTGCCCATGCATCCGATATTGCTGGACATATTGTTGGCATTCAACATCACTCTTGCGATGATAATAATGCTGTTGACTCTGTTTACAACGGACATACTCCAGTTTTCGGTTTTTCCGACACTGCTTCTGGTTACAACTCTCTTCAGGCTGGGATTGAATGTGTCCTCGACTCGCCTGATAATGAGCCGGGGGGCCGCGGGGGAGATAATCGCAGCCTTCGGGGGGTTTGTGACGGGAGACAACTATGTGGTCGGAGCAATAATATTTATAATCATTGTAGTAATTCAATTTATTGTCATCACCAGCGGAGCCGGAAGGGTGGCTGAGGTGGCGGCGCGTTTCACATTGGACGCCATGCCCGGTAAACAGATGAGCATAGATGCCGACCTCAACGCCGGAGTCATTACAGATCAAGAGGCGAGAATACGAAGGCAAAATCTGCAAAGGGAAGCGGATTTCTATGGTTCTATGGATGGCGCCAGCAAATTTGTAAAAGGCGACGCCATCGCGGGCATAGTGATAGTCATAATAAATTTCATAGGTGGAATCGCAATTTTTGTGGGACAGAAGGGCATTCCATTCGGCGAAGCCATACCGATGTTCGGGGTATTGACCATAGGCGACGGCCTTGTAAGCCAAGTGCCGGCTCTTCTGATATCGGTAGCTTCGGGAATTTTGGTGACACGATCGGCATCAGGAATAGATTTTGGAAGTGAACTTTCAAAACAGCTTTTCTCTGTGCCTAAAGTCATAGCCATAACATCCGTAGTACTTTTTGTTCTTGGCTTGATTCCAGCATTGCCAAATCTGCCATTCATCGTATTGGCGGGCTTGAACGGATTTCTGGCGTATTTTTTGAATGAAGAGGAAAAACAGAAAATACGTATGGAAAATGCAAAGATTGCAAGACCTGTTTCTGAAGTTGAGCGCGAACCTGAAAATGTTGTCAGATATATACAGGTCGAAGCACTGGAAATCGAGATTGGATACGGGCTTATTTCGTTGGCCGATTCATCTTCCGGAGGTGACCTCTTGGATAGGATTGCGGCAGTAAGGAGACAGAACGCGACCTAAATGGGCATAATCGTACAACCCATAAGAATCCGCGACAATCTGCAGTTGCCAGCTGACAGGTATGTCATAAAAATCAGGGGCAACGAAATCGCATCTGGAGAGATTTTACATAACCATTATCTTGTTATGGACCCAGGAAGTGATAAAATGGATATTAAAGGAAAGCCCACTGTCGAACCGGCTTTTGGGCTGCCTGCGGTTTGGGCGGATGAATCACAAAAGGAAAAAGCTGAGATGCTGGGGTATACAATTGTCGATCCTACGACGGTAATGGTCACCCACATGAACGAGGTGATAAGAAAGCACAGTCATGAACTGATGGGGCGTCAGGAAGTAAAATCCCTCTTGGACATGGTGAAAGAAAAGCATGGTGCAGTTGTGGAGGAACTGATACCAGATTTACTTTCTGTCGGCGAGGTGCAAAAGGTTCTGCAGAATCTTTTGCGTGAGCAGGTGCCTATAAGGGATTTGGTATCGATTCTGGAAACTTTGGCCGACTATGCAGTCACCACTAAAGATACGGAGATATTGACGGAATACGTAAGACACAGATTGGGAAGGACTATAGTGAAAAGACATCTTAATGAAAAAGGATTCTTGGATGTCATTACAATTCATCCGGAAATAGAACAAGAGATATACGAGAACATACAGAAATCCTTCCAGGGTTCTTTTCCGGCGATCAGCCCGGATCTAAACACTTCAGTTCTTGAGAGTCTGGATTGTCTACAACAGGAAGGCGCACTCAAAAGCATGAAACCGGTGGTGCTGGCATCGCCAAGAATACGTAGCCCTTTCAAGCGATTGATTGAGATGACCTTTCCGGATTTGGCGGTAATTTCATTGAATGAAATACCGAATTCGGTAGAGATAGAAGGAGTGGGGATGGTGAGAACGAATGATCATTAGGAATTATTTAGTGAACGATATGTATGAAGCTATGATGAAGATTAAACAGGATTTAGGCAACAATGCTGTTATTGTAAGTAAACGCAATGTCAGACAAAAAGGCTTTTTTGGTTTTTTTAGAAGACGATTGATAGAAGTGACGGCGGCAACTGAATCGTTGGAAATCCAAGGCAAAGGAATAAGGAAAAGAACTGATGAATCCGAAGAAACCAAGATTGCCGCTGAAAAGATGACGCAAGGCATACGTGACGAAGTCAGGGAATTGAGGGAAATTGTAAAGGGTCTTGCAGAAAAGCCGGAAAGGGAAGTTCGGCAAAAGCAAGTTACAGACGCAAATAAGGATTTGCACGACATGCTTATAGAAATGGATTTCAACAAGAAAGTCATAGATGATTTCGATACATATTGCTCCGTAAAAAAAATAGACAGGGAAGATGTAAATAGGATAGTTCTTTACGAGTTTTTGAAAGATCGTTTCAATGAAAAGGTCAAGGTGGATTTGCCGAGAGGAAGGACTATGGTTTTCGTAGGTCCTACCGGAGTGGGGAAAACCACAACAATTGCAAAAATCGCCTCGAGCGAATCTCTAATACACCAGAAAAAAGTCGGGCTTATTACGATTGATACATACCGAATAGGAGCTGTGGAGCAGCTTAGGATTTATGCGAACATACTGGATATTCCCATTGAGGTTGTAGCTAACCATGAGGAAATGAGAAGGGCCATGGAACGTCTAGACGACTGTGATTTGATACTGGTTGACACGACAGGAAGAAGCCATAAAAACGAGCGCCAACTCGATGAAATGAAGAAGTATCTTGACGATATTGAAGAAAAGAATGTATATTGCGTAGCAAGCATGACCACAAAAAATTCAGATTTTATAAGAATTGTAAAGAGCTACGAATGTATGGATTATGATCATTTTATATTCACAAAAATGGATGAGACACAGAGCTACGGCAATATTTTGAATGCTTTTTACTTTTCCGAAAAACCGGTTTCATACATAAGCGTAGGACAGGTTGTCCCTGATGATATGAAGATAGCAACGAAGGAACTTTTATTTAAATATGCTTGGGGGGAGTCCAAGATATGAGAGACCAGGCGGAATGTTTGAGGAATTTGGTTAGGCAGAGGGAGTCTGAAGGCTTACATAAGTCTCCATTGAAGGAGATAAAAATTTATACAGTTGCAAGCGGAAAAGGCGGAGTGGGCAAGACAAATGTGGTTGTAAACACTGCTATAGCGCTGCAGAAAAAAGGATATAGAGTAATGATTCTAGATGCGGATTTGGGTTTGGCGAATGTGGATGTTGTCCTTGGAATATATCCAAAAGTCACTCTCAGGGACGTGATGTTTGATGGGAAAAAACTTCGGGATGCGGTCGTACGGGGGCCAGGCGGCATAAGGATAATCCCGGGTGGTTCCGGAATGCTGGAAATGACAAAATTGAACAGTAACTCGCAAAAAGCATTGATGAACCAGTTTTCGGAGATTGATGACATAGATATTCTTTTGATTGATACTGGCGCGGGGATATCAATGAATCAGTTGTCATTCATCACTTTTGCGCAGGAAGTCATATTGGTGACTACTCCCGAGCCTACTGCAATAACAGACGTATACAGTGTCATGAAAATAATTTCAGAACTTAAGATTGACCGAAAGATCAAACTCATAGTCAATAAGGCTTCAAGCGACAAGATGGGAAAACTTACATATGCCAAGCTCAAAAAGACGGCAAAAAGTTTCCTCAATATCGAACTTGAATATCTGGGATATGTAGCTGACGATTCAAGAGTTGGGAATTCGGTAATGAAGCAGGTACCGTTCATAATCAATTATCCTACTTGTCTGGCGAGCCAGTGCATAGACAATATAGCAGAAGGGATAACGGGTTTTTCAGCAAAGGGTGCCAAAATAACGACTATGTCTGAGGTTTATAATCGGTTGGTTAAAATTTTCGGATAAGGATGGAGTCAATATGGATTTTGTCATCAACAACAAGGTTGAATTGTATTCGATGGATAAAAAAAGAATTGGAATAACCTTGATCCAGGATTCGGATGAAAAATATTTCTTTATTGGAATCCCGTTGGAAAAAGGAGTTCGGAGAAGTCTTGAGCCAGGAAATAAAATCAAATTCATTTACTATGAGGAAAATCGCTTGTATGCATTTTCGAGTTTGGTGGAAGGGGTTGGCAAGGAAAATATAATTCTTTACAAAATACGGCAGCCGGAAAGTTTCGAAGTAGTGCAAAGAAGAGAAGAATTCCGTTTGCCCATAGTTATTGAAATGAAATATATCCATGGAAAATCGATTGGAAACATTGATTTTAAAAATATTGGAATTGAAATGGTGGAAGAACGGTTTAAGGATGATTTGATTGATTGCTTAAGTGTGGATTTGAGCGGCAGGGGAATCGGATTGATAATTGATGAAAACCTTCCTTTGGGAGAAAATTTGGCATTGATGATAAGACATCCTGCAATAAATGGGATTCTGAAGGGTCAAATTGTACACAAAACAAAATTGTTTGGGAAAAATGGTCTAAAATACAGGATTGGTGTAAGTTTCCACGAACTGGATTACGGCACAAAGGAAAAAATCGTTGGCTATATTTTCAGAAAAATGCGGGAACAATTAAAAAACCGTATTGAATAATGGGGTGCAGGATGTGAATGAGCAAGGATCATATATGAAAAATCAAGATGACATATTGAAATATTTGCCGTTGGTCCAAAGCGTAGTTGACAGGATTGGAATTCGAAACAAGCAGAACATGGAGAGGGACGATCTTGTGAATATGGGAATAATTGGCCTCATGGATGCGATGGCTAAATACGATTCCACACAAAATACTGCCTTTGAACATTATGCGAAATGGCGGATTCGAGGGGCGATTTTGGATGAACTCAGAAGAAATGGACTTGTTTCAAGGAGCAAAATGTGCAAGGTCAATCTTTTGTATGATGCCGTGAAAAATCTGCAACAGCAATTATTTAGGGAACCGACAGATGATGAAATATGTGATTATTTGGACATTGGAATGGATAAATTGCATGAAATCCATCAAACGGTGCATTTTCTTTCCCAATATTCATTGGAAGGGTCATTGTTCAAGGGGGAACAGCAGGAATATTCATTGAAGGATATTTTAGTGGATGAAAATGCCGTCGATCCGGTTGTATTTATGGAGGAAGATGAGAAATCGTCAATGCTGACAAAAGCAATCGACGATTTGAAGGAAAGGGAAAAGTTGATTTTGAATCTGTATTATTTCGAAGAAATGCCATTGAAAGATATAGCTTCAATTTTAGGCGTTTCACTATCTAGAGTTTCCCAAATACACGGGAAAACGTTGATGAAATTAAGGAAAAGGATTTCCGAGGAAGCGGGGCGTTTAAAGAAATGACTTTTGCTATTTTGATTATTGGATTTGCATGCATTGTTTATGCTCAGAGGGCAAGAAAGGATGAAATGGATTTCAAAGAAATTCTTGATAATTCTGATTTTGAAATCGAAAATAGTGAGAGTTTTCCCCTTGATAATGGAGTTGCATATGTCGATATAAAAAACATGGAGAAAAAATTGGAGTTATTTTAAGAAAAATTGTAGTTATTTGAAGAAAAATTGGAGATTTTTAAAACATCGGAAGAATCCATGGGGGAAAAAATCGAATCCATGGAAGGAGTTTTGGGCGAGTTGACAGGAATCGCTTATTGCAAGCGCTCTTCAGGCAAAATCAATACGAAAAAAACCGCCGAATTGAATTTGGCAGACAAGGATTTTTACAAAAGGAGTATGGAAGAGTTGTCTGCTGATACCGGCTTGAATAAGGGGGAATTGTTATTAATAAAAAGACTTTCAAAAAAATAAGGATTACACCCGATATAATATTTGGTTTTGGAATAGGTTTGTTGACGGCTGTGTTGTTGTTATCGGTTTTTTCAAAGATAGGATTGTCCGATTATGAACTTGAAAAAAATGCCCGGGATTTGGGAATGATATATCCTGAAGAAATCAAAGCAGGACATTTTTATGAGGAGGCGGCAGAATGATCAGAGGACTGTATACGGCGGCATCAGGCATGATAGTCCAGCAAAAGCGTCAGGAAAATACATCCAACAACATAGCTAACATTGAAACACCATCTTTCAAAAGGCAGTCTCTAATAGTGGAGGCAAGAGATTCATTGGGGGTAATCAAAAGAAATTGTGGCGAAAATACTACCATCGGGACAATTGAGATGGGAGTCGAAATAGACGGCACAGTTATGGATTTTTCCCAGGGTTTGCTTAGGGAAACAGGGCTTCACGGTGATTTGGCTATTGATGGTCAGGGATACTTCATAACAGAGTTGCCATCCGGCCAGACTGCATATACAAGAAGCGGATCCGTTCGCAGGGATACCGAAGGCATCTTGAGAAATGCCGAGGGTTTTTGCATTTGCGGGGAAAAGGCATCGGGAGGAAGGGTAGAGCCCATAAAAATCGAAACGGAAGAATTTACCGTCGACGGAGAAGGCAACATAATTGATGATGATGGTAAAAGGATTTACAAAATAGTACTTGCGGATTTCGAGGATTTGTCTTTGCTCAAAGAAGATGAGGCAGGTGTATTGGTGCTCCCGGAAGGCGAGGAGGATAATGAAATCAGTGCGAAAAATGCCCGAATAGTGTCCGGAATGAAAGAAGCGTCCAATGTAAATGCTTTGGATGAAATGGTTAAGCTGATGGAGATTTCAAGGAGTTTCGAATCGAATCAAAGGATATTGCAATCATTGGACGAAACTTTGGGCAAGGCTGTCAATGAATTAGGCAAGCTGTAGGAGGAAAACATGTATAGAGCGTTGCATACCAGCAGGACGGGCATGAAAGCCTATCAGGACAGATTGGATGTCATATCGAATAATATATCCAACAGCCAAACAGATGGCTACAAACGGTTGGATGTAGATTTTGTGGAACTGATAAAAGATTCAATGGAGTGTTCGGGAACGGGCTCGACAGATGATTCGGCAAAAACCGCGGCACTTGGTACGGGAGTAAGAACAGGCGTTTCTTATCGTATACTGGATCAAGGCATACTCGTGCAGGATGAGAATCCGATGGCAATGGCCATTGAAGGTGAAGGGTTTTTTGGATTGCAGAACGAATCGGGTGAACTTTTGTTGACTAGTAACGGGCAATTCGAGATTTCGATTGATGGCAATCTGGTCAATGGAGATGGATACATAGTGGAAATTGACAATCAAGAATCATTGGAAGGACTGAATCCGGGGCAGCTGCAGATTTCGAATTCAGGCGAATTGTTAGCAATTGGAATGGATGGAAGCAGAGAATCAAAGGGATGTTTGAAACTATACAGGGTTCTCTCGGAAGAATATCTGATTGATGCGGGAGAAAGCCTTTTTAAAGCAGAAGAAGATGGTGTTGAGGAAATCGATTTGGGTGATTCTGTAGATACTTTTGTGAAACAGGGCTTTGTCGAAAAATCGAATGTGGACATAGGTCAGGAAATGGTTGATATGATGATTTCGCAAAGGGCATATCAAATGAACGCAAGGGCGGTGCAATCGGCCGATGATATGTGGTCCCTCATCAACAACATCAAACGATGACTGGCATCTCAATACAACATAAGAACCATTTTGGCAACAGAAACACAAATGGGCAGGGGGATTCGGGGTGATTTGATTGAATAACGGGGAATGCTGTCACTTGTATGACGTTTACATAAGAGCTGTCGGAGAATTCGATGTGCTTGCCGACTGCATAATATTTGAAATCATTAGCGGCGATGGCGATTATCAGCCTGCGGTTCAGAGACTGGCCAAAGTTCTTGTCAATCTGAAGGGAATAATGAGGCTATGTTCAACATGCAATTTTTTGAAGGGCTGGCCGCTGTCGAAATTATTGTGGGCGAGTTTCATGGATTTGCGAATGACGGATATTGATTTTGCCGAAGGAAAACAAGATGAAAAATGGCTGTGGAAGGAAGCAGAAAAGGGGAGTTGGGGATCGGCAAACGAAGCCGACACACAGTTTGCGGATGAACGCTATGATTCGTTCAAAAGGGAAAAAATGATGGGTGTTGCGGCAAGAACAAGGCAAATTGGAAAAGAGCTGAATCTCGATTTCATTTATGCGCATGGCTACTCTGGCGAAAGCTTGATTAAAAGCCCTTATATGAGGATGGACAGAAACGAAGTGGAAGCCGCTATCGAGTCCATAGATGAAAATACATATGAAAATGAAGTGGAATTGCTGCATGAAGCCTGTCTGCTGACTTGCCTCATAATGAACGAGACAATGAACGATAGCGCTCTCGAGTGGAAGTGGATCATTTTCGATTATTTGAAAGGACATTACGATTTTTTAGAGAAGAGGATAGACAAGGTTCCAATTGATTTTGAATCCGTAAAGATGCAATGCGAAAAGGATGCAACAAAGAAGCAATGACATATGAGTATAAAAGATTGGAGGGAAAACCAATGTGCGGAAGATTTTATCTGGATGCTGATTTTGCCGAAATACTCAAAAGATACGGGCTGGGCGGCAGCCGCATTTCATATGAAGCCAAAAGTGAAATTTTCCCTTCGGAAAAATCAATCGTCGTATTGTCGAACGGAAAGAGGCATTTGAAAAGGCTCAAATGGGGTTTTCTGCCGCCTTACGCAAAGAGACCCATTATAAATGCCAGAAGCGAGACCGTCTTTGAAAAACCCCTGTTCCGCGAGGCCGCAATAAACAGGCGATGCCTCATTCCGGCAAACGGATATTTCGAATGGGAGAAGAAAGGAAACAAAAAAGAGAAAAGAGAAATAGGCGATCCTGGCGGAGAGATACTGTCCCTTGGAGGGATATATGAAGAATTCGAGGACAAAAACGGAATAATCCAGCTTTGCTTTGCAATACTCACCCGCGATGCGCTTGAAGGGATTTCCGGCGTCCACAACAGGATGCCCGTAATCATACAGAAGGACAACGAAGAAAAATGGCTGGACAATGAAGAGCGGAGCATTCCGGCCCTAAAAAGCATAGCCACACAATACGACAGAAAACTGAAAGTGAAATAGAGGAGCGGAAACATGAATATTGTTCTTTGCGGGTGCAACGGCCAAATGGGAGCCGCTGTAACAAGAGCGGCAGACGAAAGCGGAAAATGCACAATAGTGGCGGGGATAGACAGAAGTCCGGGCAAGCGTCAAAACGCATATCCGGTTTTCAGCAAATTCGAAGAGCTTGAAAGCCTGGCGGCAACTCCTGATGCCATAATCGATTTTTCCCATCCGTTTTATCTTCCTGGGCTCCTGGACTATGCCAAAACAAAAGCGATTCCTGTTGTTTTGGCGACAACCGGCTACAGTGAAAAAGACGACAGTCTCATAAATGAAGCCCAAAAGTTCATTCCGATGATTTACTATCACAACACGTCGAGAGGTGTCCATGTGTTGCTAAGGCTTGCGCAAATGGCGGCTCAGCTCATGGAAGACGCGGACATTGAGCTTATAGAGAAGCATTCAAGGAACAAGCTTGATTCACCAAGCGGAACATCCGCAATGATT